>CALKWL010000251.1 GCA_938004235.1 uncultured Gammaproteobacteria bacterium | reverse complement strand
TACGAGATTGACTGACGGGACTGGAGTTCAGACGTGTGCTCTTCCGATCTGGTTTTGCGCTGATTGGTACGGTGACGGGTATCGGCGGCGGCACGCTGCGCGATTTGTTGCTGAACAAGCCGGTGTATTGGCTCACTGATTGGGAATATGTGCTGATGACCGTGCTGGCGGCATGGGCGGTGTTTTTCTTTGCGCGGGCGTTTACCACGCGCATGGCGGCTTCGGTGTTGAACTGGGCGGATGCGGTGGGGCTGGCGGTGTTCAGTCTGATTGGCGCGCAGGCGGCGTTGGCCGTGGGAACCTCGCCGCTGATTGCGGTGGTGATGGGGATGATGACCGCGAGTTTCGGTGGGCTGATTCGTGATTTATTGTGTGACGAACCGCCGATGATTTTGCATCGTGAGGTGTACGCCACGGCGGCGGCGGCGGGGGCATTGGTATTCGTGGTGCTGCATGAGATGGCCGCGCCGGATCTGTTGACGCTGGCGGCGGGCTTTTTGGCGGCGCTGGTGGTGCGTGGTCTGGGGATTGTGTATGGCTGGCATTTGCCGGCGTTTCCAAAGAGTGAACATTGAATACATTTTTGCCACAGTGTTGTAGGCCGGGTTATAACCCGGTGAATGCGGCGAGGTGGGGCTGTAAGGCGGGTTGCAACCCGCCCTACGACACTTTTGCATTAGCCCTAAACCGAGAATTGATGAATATGAATGCGTTGGATATTCGCGGATTGAGTAAGACCTATCGCAGCGGGGTCAAGGCGCTGCATGGCATCGACTTGCGCGTGGCTGAGGGCGATTTTTTTGCCTTGCTTGGCCCCAATGGCGCGGGCAAGACCACGACCATCGGTGTGCTGGCCTCTCTGGTGACGGAAACCGAGGGCGAGGTGCGGGTGTTTGGGCATGATCTCAAAAGCGAGCGCGCCAAGGTCAAGTCGCTGATCGGCTTGGTGCCGCAGGAGTTCAATTTCAACGGCTTCGAGCCGGTAGAGGAGATTGTGCGCAACCAGGCCGGGTTTTATGGCGTACCGCGTCATGACGCCGCACGGCGTACGGCCGATTTGTTGCAGCAGCTCGGTCTGGCGGATAAGGCCAAAGCCAAGGCGCGCGAGCTTTCCGGGGGCATGAAGCGACGTTTGATGATTGCGCGTGCGTTGGCGCATCGTCCTCGCCTGCTGGTGCTGGATGAACCGACCGCCGGGGTGGATGTGGAGCTGCGGCGCGGCATGTGGGAGTTCCTTACCCGCCTGAATCGCGATGAGGGGGTGACCATTCTGTTGACTACGCATTATCTGGAAGAAGCCGAAGCGTTGTGTCGGCATGTGGCGATTATTAACGGCGGCAGGATTGTCGTGAGCGCGCCGATGCGCGAATTGCTGGAGCAACTCCCTGAGGAGAGTTTTGTACTCGATCTGGTCGAGCCGGTGGCTCATGCTCCGATCATTCCCGGCGTGCGGCTGCATTGGGTCAACCCCGGCACGCTGGAGCTGGAGGTGCAGCGCGGCCAGGCACTGGATCAGGTCTTCGCGGCGCTGCATGAGGCGGGGGTGCGGGTGATGAGTTTGCGCAACAAGAGCAATCGGCTGGAGGCGCTGTTCGTGCAACTCACTCAAGGGGGCAAGGCATGAACATGTTGCTTGAGTGGCGCGCCCTGCTGACCCTGCTCACGCGCGAAACCATGCGTTTTGTGCGCATCTGGCCGCAGACCATTATTCCGCCGATGGTGACCACAACCCTGTATTTCATTATTTTCGGCGGACTGATCGGCGCGCGCGTGGGCGAGGTCGGCGGCGTGCCCTATATGGATTTTATCGCGCCGGGTCTGGTGTTGATGGCGGTCATCAGCAACAGCTACGCCAATGTGGTGTCGTCGTTTTTCAGCGCGAAATTGCACCGGCATATCGAAGAACTGATGGTCTCGCCCATGAGCAACCTCGGTCTGATCCTTGGGTTTATGGCGGGCGGCATGGCGCGCGGCATGGCCGTGGGGGTGTCCGTGGCGCTGATTGCTGCGCTGTTTACCGACATGGGTGTGCAGCACTGGGCGCTGGCCTTGGGGGTGATGTTGCTGACTTCGGCGGTGTTTTCGCTGGCGGGGTTGTTGAATGCCGTATTTGCCAAGACATTCGACGATATTTCGATTATCCCGACCTTCGTGTTGACGCCGCTGACCTATCTGGGCGGGGTGTTTTTCAGCCTGGAGCTATTGCCGCAGCCCTGGCGCGATCTGGCGCTGTTCAATCCATTGTTGCACATGATTAGTGCGTTCCGTGAGGCCGTGCTGGGGGTATCGGATGTGCCGGTGGGGCTGGCCTTGGGGTTGTTGTTCGGACTGTTTTTTGTGCTTCTGGCAGCGTGTGCGTTCATCTTGCGCAAGGGCTGGGGTTTGCGCGGGTAAATCAATCCAGGCGCCTCGAAAACCCCCTGATTCGTCGTTCTTGCGTAGGCGGGAACCTTGTAAAAACAACGACCTAGGGAAACGCTGATTTATTCAGCGTTTCCCGCTTGGGGCAGGATGCCCCAACA
>CALKWL010000250.1 GCA_938004235.1 uncultured Gammaproteobacteria bacterium | reverse complement strand
ATTCGGACAGATCATTTCGATGGGCAAGTTCTGCGAGCGATACGACGCGGTGCAGTATTTCTGCGACGAGACGCTGCATTGCCGTCCGGACCGCAAGGCGGTTGCGGATGAGGAAGTGCGGCTGGTCGGTGCGATCAATGATGCGGCGACGGTGCTGGCGAAGGCCATGCGCCAGCTCGAGCATCTGCAGGGCCGCGAAGCGGTGCGGGCGGTGAAGTGATGACGACGCTTGACGACAAGGCGACGGAGTTCGAGGAGCTGAGGCGTGCGGATGCACTGAAAATGCGCAAGCCGAATGGGCCGGAGGCGTGCGGCGCTTGCCTCAACTGCGGGGCGGAGCTTGCTGGAGATTTGCGCTGGTGTGACCAGGATTGCCGGGACGATTGGCAGGCGCGTCGTGGCGTGTGCGTGGGGGTGGCGGCATGAACCCGGTGGCGTTGGATGCCGCCTTGGCGCGCGTGCCGAAGGCGGTGCGGGTGCGTTGCCCGCGTGGGCGGACGTCGGCGCTGGTGTTCAAGGCGCTGTGTGCGCAGGGGCAGCAGACGATTGCGTCGATCGAGTTCTGGACGGGGCTGTCGGCCATGCAGGTGATTGGGGCGATCAAGCGGATGTTGGCGCAGGGGGTGGTCGAGAGCGCTGGGATGGTGCAGGCGCCAGGCCGGCCGCGCTGCGCCAGTTATCAGATCGTCGGGCTGTGAGCGGATGGCGGGCGACATCGTGATTACGGCAGCCGAGCTTGACGCGCTGTACGGGGCAAGCGGGACGGCGCTCAAGGCGTATCTGTGCATCCGGCAGCGGCTGGATGTGGCGAGCGGTTTGGCGGGCACAAAGGGCCGTTTGAGCTGGCAGGCGATTGGCGAGGCGTGCGAGACGCATATTTGCCGCGGTGCGGGCGAGCAGGTCGATAGGCCTTCGCGCAGCGCGGTGCAGCGGGCGGTTGCTGACCTGGCGCGGCGGGGGCTGGTGGTGCCGATCGGTAGCCGCGAGGCGCTTGTTTTTTCGATGCCAATGGCTGCTACTGGATCGGTCACGCCAAATCGAAACCGGGCGAGTTCCGGGCGAGTTCCGGGCGGGGTAAACCGGGCTAGTTCCGGGCGTTATAACGATGTTGATTCGTATGATGATTTTTGCGTTGATGAGACTGAAACCGGGCGAGTTCCGGGCGGGTTCCGGGCGAGTGAACCCGGGCAACATCAAGGGTCAAGGATCAAGGTGTACACGCCCCAAGCGGCGTCTACAGCCTTAACCGAAGGTGGGGCGCCTGCCGTCCAGCGGGCCGCGGTGGAGGGTTTGGCAGAAGAGCAGGGTCCGGAGATGGCCCGGGCGATCGAGATTGTGACGATGCTGCGGCGTGAGGGTGCGCGCTTGAATGCGATGGATCCGCGGGTGCTTGGCTGGGTGCGCGCTGGGGTAAGCGATGCGGTGTTGCTCGCGGCGATGAGCGCGGCGCAGGAACGCCGCAGCAGCGAGGGTAGCGCGAAACCGATCGGCAGTGGGCTGCTGGATGTGCTGGTGCGCGATGCGCATGACCGGGCTGAGGGTCGCCGGCCGAAGGCGCGATGGTGGGCGACGGACGCCGGGGTGGTTGAGGAGGGGAGACGTCTTGGGCTGGAGGCGGCAATCGGGGAATCGATGGATGACTTCAAGGCGCGGATAAAGTCGGCGCAGTCGCGCGGGGTGGTGGCGTGACGCTGTACGTGGCGCGGGTGGGTGCGGCTGAGGTGCAGCGCTTGGCGCGGCAGTGGCTGGTTGAGCAGGGCTT
>CALKWL010000249.1 GCA_938004235.1 uncultured Gammaproteobacteria bacterium | reverse complement strand
GATACGCCGCCCCCCGATATCTACCCTCTTTCCCTACACGACGCTCTTCCGATCTTGAAAAATACGGCTATTCGATTCCATAAGTCGATTTTGGCTTGGCTCATGCTGGAGTGGCTTGATAGGCGCTCCAGCCCGTTTTTCGGATACCCGCTTTTTCATGATCGAATTGTTTGGCATCAGCGTCAGCACGCAGCCCATTTGGTTGACCCTCAAGGTCGCGGCGCTGACCACGCTCATTCTCCTGCTGCTCGGCACGCCGCTGGCGTGGTGGCTGGCGCGCATGCAGTCCTCATTCAAGATCGTGCTGGAAGCGCTGGTGGCCTTGCCGCTGGTGCTGCCGCCGACCGTACTCGGTTTCTACATGCTGATCGCCATGAACCCGAATGGCGCGGTGACCCAGTTCCTGCGCCTGTTCGGTTTCGAGGGGCAGCTCACCTTCAGCATCACCGGTCTGATTATCGGCTCGGTGTTCTACTCCCTGCCGTTTGCCGTACAACCGTTGATGCACGCCTTCGAGGCTCTGCCCGAGCGCCTGCTGGATGCCGCCGCGACCTTGCGCGCCAGCGTGTTTGACCGCTTTTTCAGTGTGGTCTTGCCGTTGGCGCGGCGCGGCTTCCTCGTCGCCGCTACGCTGACCTTCGCCCATACCGTGGGCGAGTTCGGCGTGGTGCTGATGGTCGGCGGCAATGTGCCGGATGCGACGCGCATGGTTTCCATCGCCATTTTCGACCATGTCGAATCGCTGGAATATGCCGAGGCGCACCTGCTCTCGGCCATGATGCTGCTGTTCTCGGTGGTGGTGCTGATGCTGGTCTACGGACTCAACCGCCGCTTCGCGGTCAAGGTGGGCTGAGATGATGCTCAAAGGCGATCTAAGCCTGAAGCAGGGCGATTTTTTGCTCCAATCCGGCGCATTCGAGATCGAAACGGCGGGCGTGACGGTGCTGTTTGGCCGCTCCGGCTCCGGCAAAAGCACGCTGTTGCGCGCCATGACCGGGCTGGACAAACACACGCGCGGAAGCCTGCATTTCAATGGCGAGCGCTGGCAGGACGGCGCCTGGCGACTGCCCACGCAACAGCGCGACATTGGTTTTGTGTTTCAGGATGCCGCGCTGTTCCCGCATCTTTCCGTGCGCGGCAATCTTGAATATGCCCTCAAGCGCGCCCCCAAAGCCCCCCTCTCCCTTGAGGGGAGAGGGGCTGGGGGAGAGGGTGGGAAGTCGCCATCGTCGTCCGATCTGGAGGTTATGGCCGAGCGGGTGGGCATCGCCCACAAGCTTGACCAATCCGTGACCACGCTTTCCGGCGGCGAAAAACAGCGCGTCGCCATCGCCCGCGCCCTGTTGTCCAAGCCTCGACTGCTGTGCATGGACGAGCCGCTGTCCGCGCTCGACTGGCGCGCCAAGGGCGAGATCCTCGGGCTGATCGAGTCGCTGGCGCAGGAAACCGGCCTGCCCATTCTCTACATCACCCACGCGCCGATCGAGGTCGAGCGCCTGGCTTCGCGCGTGGTGTTCATGGCCGAGGGGCGCATCGAACGCATCGAAACCCTGCGCGAGGCGCTGGCGCGCCCGGATTCGTCGCTGTTCGACGAAGAGGGGCCGGTGTCGGTACTGGAGGGCGTCATGGGCGCCACCGATGCGGACGGTTTGACCCCGTTCGGCAATGCGCGGCTCTGCATTCGCCTGACCGGGCCCTGCGGGGAGAAAAAGTCGGCGACCCGTCTGCGCATCATCGCGCGCGATGTCAGTCTGTCGCTGGAAAACCCCGGCCAGATCAGCATTCTCAACCACCTTGAGGTGGTCGTTGAAGCCGTGCACCCCGAGGTCGGCGGGCGCGTGAGCGTAGCCTGCCGTCTGGCCGACGGCCAGTTGCTGCTGGCGGAAATTACCGCCTATTCGAGTCGGCGTCTGAGCCTGTCGGCGGGGCAGCGGGTCTTTGCGCTGATTAAATCCGTGGCCTTGATGGAATGAGCGCGTCACGCAACGGCGCCGGACTGGTTTCGGGCGGGCTGATCGGCGCGCTCGGCGGGCTGGTGGGGCTGGGCGGCGCGGAGTTCCGCCTGCCCGTGCTCAAGGGCGTGTTCCGGCTCGCCACGCTGGAAGCGGTGATTTTCAACAAGGCCATGAGCCTGCTGGTGGTCGCCGTGGCGCTGTTGTCGCGCTCGGGCAGCATTCCGTGGAGCGAGGTGCTGGCGCAGGGCGCGATCATTCTCAACCTGCTGGCGGGCAGTCTGCTGGGCGCGTGGTTCGCGGCGGGCAGGGCGATTCACCTGCCGGAGAAGGTGCTGAACACCACCATCATGCTGCTGCTGGTCGGGCTGGCGCTGTTGCTGATCGTGGAGCATGTCCATCCGCTCACGCCTGCCGGGCAAGCGCTGTTTGCCCATCCGCTCGCCCAAGGCGCGGCGGGCGTGGCTGCGGGCTTGTTTATCGGCGTGGTCGCCGCGCTGCTCGGAGTGGCGGGCGGCGAGCTGCTGATTCCGACCATCGTCCTGCTCTGGGGGGTGGACATCAAGCTGGCGGGCAGTCTGAGCCTTGCCGTGTCCTTGCCGACCATGATCGTCGGCTTTATGCGCTACCGCGAGGCCGCAGCGTTTGAGGTCTTGGGGCGCGAGCGTCCGTTGTTCCTGTTCATGGCGCTCGGTTCGGCGCTGGGTGCGGTGATCGGCGGGCTGCTGCTCGGCAGCGTGCCGACCGATTGGCTGGTGCTTGGGCTGGCGCTGATTTTGTTGATTTCTGCGTGGAAGGTGTTCGGCCACCACGCCCATTGAATTTTTTTGCCTATCGTTATGTTGTTGGAGCTATATCGAATGAAGTCCTATCCGTTGATGTTGGCCGTGATGGCCGCCCCGTTGGCCGTCTCGACAGCCATCTCGACAGCCAGGGCGGCGGAATCGACCAACGAGGTGTTTGAGCTGGGCGCCATCGAGGTCACGGCCAAGGGGGAAAGCGCGCAGCCCACGTTTGTAATGCGCGTGGACAAGGAGGACTGGCAGGCCTATCAGGCGCAGGATGTCGCCGAAGCCCTGCGCCGTGAGCCGGGCGTGACCCTGACCTCCGGCGGGCGGCGCGCGGAGTCACAGCTCTATATTCGCGGCTTCGACGCGCGCCAGATCACGCTGAATGTGGACGGCATCCCGGTCTATGTGCCGTATGACGGCAATGTGGATTTGAGCCGCTTTCTGGCCGACGGCTTTGAGCAGATGGTGGTCACCAAGGGGCTGGGGTCGCTGATGTACGGCCCCAACAACATGGGCGGAACCATCAACCTGATTACCAAGCGACCGGACAAGGATTTTTCCGGCTCGGTCAGCGTGGGCGGCGAATTTGCGGGCGAGCTTTAAGATCGGAAGAGCACACGCCTGAACTCCAGTCACGTCCGTCAATCTCGTATGCC
>CALKWL010000248.1 GCA_938004235.1 uncultured Gammaproteobacteria bacterium | reverse complement strand
CGATGCCAAGTCCTTGATAATCCGGCAGAACCACCGTTCGATGCTCCTTCCACATATCCTTCACTTTGTCGTGCGGGAACTTCAGGGCAGCCGTGAACGCCACAGGCTTATCGCCGATTTGGGCAACGTAGCAGTGGGCCGATTTGTTGATGGTTTGGTCTAGATAGTGATGACCTTCGAAAAGTCGCCACGCGGAGTAATGAACTCGGCGTACACGGATTTCGATTTCTGGACGAACTCGCCTTTCCGACCCCCTAGAGGTCAAATCCTCGAAGACGTTGGTATCGACGTAGTAAATCCAGTCCGGGTCGATCCAGTCCAAGATGTCGTAGTGACACCCTACCGCCACGAACTTCTTGTCGGTACGACGGATGAACTTCGCCAGGGCTGATGAGCCGATCTGCGCCACCGTTCGATCAACTACTGACGTGAACTCGTCAAACACGACCAGTTTGCGATCCTCGGTCAACAGGCGTGCAAGTTCGGCGCGGAACTTCTGCCCGTTGGACAGGACGTGGAATGGCTTGAGCCATTCCGGCGGAGAAGCAAAGCCGACGGCCGACAGAGCCGCTGTGATGTCCTTGGCTGAGAGCTCGGCGGGAAAGTCGTCAACAACCGATGGGCCTTTCCACTCATACCCTGCGTAG
This sequence comes from uncultured Gammaproteobacteria bacterium, assembly GCA_938004235.1. Classification (GTDB taxonomy): domain Bacteria; phylum Pseudomonadota; class Gammaproteobacteria; order Halothiobacillales; family Halothiobacillaceae; genus Thiofaba. The sequence goes on along the minus strand of CALKWL010000248.1, from coordinate 5,463 downwards.
TAGTTTTCCTCGCCAAAGATTTTCTTCGACAGCGTGGTTTTCCCAGAGCCCGATGGTCCAACGATCACCCCGATCTGCCAGTCGGGATTCACTTGCTCTATTGGGAAGTCCACATCCCAGCTGTTTACCAGTTTCTTGTTTACGTCAACGTCGAACATCCCAGCCACCTTCTCGCTACGGAAGGTCGAGATGAACTCGGATGAGACTTCGTGTTTGAACTTCATTGGTACCTCACATGCTCTGGACTTTGACCTTGTAGCCCTGTCCGCTCAGCAGGTTGTAGACCTTTTCCTGATCTGCCTCATCCGCGCATTCCACGACAACGTGATATGCCGGCGTGTAGTTCGCTTCCTTGGGTTCCGGGCGCGGATTGTCCAGCGGGTCATCTTCGTCATCGTCGTCAGGGGCGATATCAGCTCCTTCCAGCAGACCATCGATGTCAGGGTCACCTGGGTCCAGGTATTGAAGAATTTCGTCGTCAGAAGCCCCCAGATCCAGCGAGGTGATGTCTGCATTCAGTGCGATCAGCGCCTTGATCTCGTCCTTCATGATCTCCTGATCGAAGGTGCCCAGCGCGACGTTGTTATCCGCGATTCGCGCCGCTCTTACCTGCTCGGGCGATAAGTCATCTCTGACTAATACCGGAACCTCCGTTAAACCCAGATTGATTGCGGCAAGACGACGCCCGTGCCCTTTGATGATCACGCCATCCGCATCAATGACGATTGGCTGATCCCAGCCATAGGTCTGAATCGAGTGGGCGATTTTAGCAACCTGGTCTTGCGTGTGAATTTTGGCGTTTTGCTCATACGGCAAAACGTCACTAATATCGCGAAGCTCAATCTTCATGCTTCACACGCCTCGTGGAAGTCCAGTTCTTCGGTATACTCTTCGAAGAACTCGCCGTCTTCGCACTCTTCGCAGATGTGATCGTTGCCTTCGTGATAGTGAACGCAGTCTAGGCAATCAGGAAACTTGGTGTGGTACTTGGTCATTTCAAACCCTCAGTGTTGTGAAAAATGTGAACCAGGGCGTCACCGGCATTCGTCAGTGAATCGCCTTGCGTGTAGCCCTGCTGTTTCATGACCCGCTCAATGACATCGGTGATGTTGTGTGCGTCATCGACGGGTATCTTGAACCGCATAACCGTATGTGTTTGCACGGGTTTCGCGGTTGGATTGATCGGCTCGGGTAAGTCTTCGTCATCGTCGATGCCGCCCAGGTTGTCGAGGTCGATATCGATGGAAGAGAAGATGGAGGTGAAGTCTTCGTCGGTGTATGGGAGGAAATCCTTGTAGTTCTCTCCACCGAGACTCTCTAGTAGTTTCGCCAACTCCAGAGTGTCGTCGCTGCCATATCGACCGTTGTCGATGAGCGAAATCTCTTTGGCGCGTACGTCACTAATATTTCCCAGATTGATGATCGGAACCTCTCGCTCTCCTCGCCTGGCTGCGAGCTGTGCTCGGTGCTGGCCTCCGAGGATTTCAAGGTGACCATCCTTCTCGCGAACGATGATCGGCTTGAAAACGCCAAATTGATCGACGCTTGCCTCCAACTTTCGCTCGTTTTCTGGACTGACATGATTGGTATTCCAGTCATTCGGGCGCAGTTTGCGCGGGTCAACGTAATCAATTGTGAGTTTTTTCATGAAGATGCTTGCTCTGCCGCTAAATGTAAGTGATAATCAGTTACCAATGACTTATATATTTACCTCATATGGCGACAAAACACAAGGTCATTTGCTGTCGTGAGGCAAGTAGAGGCTTTAATTCCTGATGAATGTACGGCTTGCATCAAATCCAGTGATTGCGAAGCTCTTGGATGCTGATCGTGACACTCGACTGGCAGTTTCTACGCTGTTGACGTATCGCGTTGCGGGCGCAGAACACTCTGACGCTTTCAAGGCTGGTCGATGGGACGGGCGTAGCACGTTCTACGATTTCAAGACCGACACCTTCCCTGCCGGCTTCCTGAACTACGTTTACAACTTCTTGGTGGGGAGAGGGATCACGATTCAGGTCGTCAAGAAGCCGTTGCCGAAACCGAATGGCCCAGAGCGGCCTGTAGTGGACAGTTTCGGATTCGACCCGAGGTATGGCTATCAGATGGACACCGTGGATGCGCTACTGCGGCACGGGCAAATGATCGCCCAGGTGGCTACCGGCGGTGGCAAGTGTCTCGGAAAGGACACTCCGGTGATGATGCATGATGGCACAATCAAACCTGTCCAAGATGTCGCTCTCGGCGACACGCTAATGGGTCCAGATGGCGGGCCGCGAGTTGTTTTGTCAACAAGCGTTGGCAGAAGCGAGCTATTTAGAGTAACGCCAACAAAAGGCGACTCATACATCGTCAATGACGCTCACATTCTTAGTCTCAAAAAGACCTCGCGTGGCTATCGTGGAAGGCGCAGAGATGGCGCAAAATATCCAAAGGGGGAAATAGTCAACATCAACGTTAAGGATTATTTGGCAGAAACGAAGACGTTTCGACATATTCACAAAGGCTGGCGAACCGGTGTTGAATTTGAAAGACGCAGCTTGCCGATAGATCCGTATCTGCTGGGTGTAATACTTGGGGATGGAACGATTAATGGCGGCGTGTCTGTAACGACCGCAGACCAGACAATCGTTAATATGCTGAGTGAACAGGCGAGCGCCTGGGGCCTGAAGCTCACGGAATCGAAAAAATCAAACAATAAGGCTTCAACTTACGCACTAAGTCTTGGAATGACTGGCGGCAAAGAGAACCCGCTGATGGCTGAACTTAGAAAGCTGGGATATTACTCACCCGGTTGCAATAGATCCTCTGAAAAGTTCATCCCACACATTTACAAAACCGCTTCTCGCGAGGATCGTATGGGTCTGCTAGCCGGTATGCTTGATGCTGACGGGCATTACACTGGCAAAAATATGGCGCTCACACTGAAGAGCGAGCGATTGTTTGATGACTTCTTATTTGTCGCCAGATCTCTTGGGTTTTCTGCATATAAGAGCGAAAAGCGGAAAACATGCACCAATACTGGCATAACTGGAACATATTTTTCTATGCACATCAGCGGCGAACTTGATAAGATCCCTGTTCGCCTTGAGAGGCGAAAGGCGACAGCTAGAAAGCAAAAGAAAGATCATTTGGTCACCGGGCTGACAGTTGAATCCATTGGCGAGGGGGACTATTACGGATTTGAAATAGACGGAGATCACTTGTTTCTACTGGGCGACTTCACTGTTACCCATAATACGCGTATCGCTCGGCTGTCCTATGCCAGAATCAAGCGCCCTACTCTGTTCCTGACTACCCGCTCGGTCTTGATGTATCAGATGAAAGAGGCTTTTGAAGAGAATCTCGGCATCAAGGTTGGCATCATGGGAGACTCAGAATGGAATACCGTGAGAGGGTTCAATGTCGGCATGGTTCAGACACTGGCCGCCAGGCTGAAAAAGCTTGATTTCGAGTGCGAGGTTACTAGTTATCTGAAGAAAGACGCCAAGCGGTATCAGGCTGTTCGTCACGACAAATCCGCTCTCGATGCGTATATTACGCGTGTTCGCAAGGGTATCGCAGCTAAGGTGAACAAGCACAACAAGCGCCGGCAGCAGGTCTTGGACTTCCTTGCCACGATTGAATTTGTCATCTTGGAAGAGGCGCATGAATCCAGCGGCAATAGCTACTTCGATATCCTGCAGAAGTGTAAGAACGCGGCCTACCGCCTGGCGCTGACCGCTACCCCGTTCATGAAGGAAGACGAAGAGGCGAACATGCGCCTGATGGCATGTTCTGGCCCTATCGGGATTCAGGTCACAGAGCGGATGCTGATTGATCTGGGTATTCTCGCCCGCCCCATCTTCAAGTACGTCGATATCCCAGCGCCACTTGGTGTCACCAAGTTCTCTCGCTGGCCCGCAGCGTATAAGCTCGGGATAGTCGAGAATGACTTCCGCAATCGTCATATCGTCTGGGAAGCAAAACGAGCGTCAGAGCGCGCACTACCCGTCATGATCCTGATCCAGCGCGAAGCGCACGGTAAGAAACTCAAGGAATTGCTCAAACAGCATGGCGTGGCGACCGAGTTCATCAACGGCAAGAGCGATCAGCCCACTCGCCAGGCAGCGCTGAACCGACTGAAGAACGGTACTACAAAGGTTCTGATCGGTTCGACCATCCTCGATGTTGGCGTGGATGTTCCGGCGGTCGGCATGGTTATCCTCGGGGGCGCTGGAAAGGCAGAGGTTGCGCTTCGTCAGCGGATCGGTCGCGGGTTGCGTGCAAAGAAGGGCTCTAATGTCTGTCTAATCGTTGACTTCTTGGATAAGGGCAATAAGTACCTGACTGACCATTCCTCGCAACGTCGCGGGATCGTGGAGTCAACAGATGGGTTTGTTCAGAACATCTTACCGAGCAATGTAGATTTCGACTTCGACAAGCTAGGCTTATAAAGGGCCAAATAGTTCCATAGTATAATTGAGATTACGCTCAACATCTCAGAGGCAACTATGAACCTTCAGACTTCTCACACGATCATCACCATCTCCCTCATCCTGGTAATCGCTGCTGCGATTATCACTACATTAGTTGTCACTAGTAATCCGCTCGCTCTTCTTGGAATTTTCTCGATCCTCCTGCTTCCAGCAGCTCCGCAGGCGGTTGGCCATTCGCTCGAAACGCTCGACATGTACGGTGCACAGAGTCAACCCGAAATGGATGATGGTTATGACAAATCATCCATCGGATTTCTTGTCGAGGTAAAGTCGAAAAAGTGAGCTTATATCTGTTTACAAGCCAACCGTTCCGTGCTTCAATGTCTGCAAATGTAAGTCATGCGTGATATACTCGCCGGATCGGGAATCCAATTCGGAGAAAGGACGTGAGAACCGTTTACGAGTATGCGTGTGAGCTTTTGGAGGAAGCCGAGTTTCGTCGTGATTTTGAGAATCGTCGGGAAGATCGGCTTCTAGAGAAAACCTTTTACGAGGGTGAGGTTCGCGCTCTAAAGCGCATCCTGCACCACATTGCTCAGATCGAGGTGAACAGTGAGCGAAACGGGAAATCTGATTGAGCAAGAGCTTGCCAAGACGATTGAAGAGAAGGAAGAGAATCGCCGCTACATGGCATGGACTGCGCTGGTCGCGCTGATCCTAATCAGTGCCGGTCTTCCCATTGCGGTTGGGTTCGGCGGCATTTCGGATGAAAACCTTGCTGCAATGACGAATCTGATCGACTGGATTTACATCACGCTCGGCGGTATTAGCGGACTGTATGTCACGGCGAAGTCTTTCGAGGCGATCCTTGGCGAGCGGATCAACAAGTCATGAGTCGGCTTGTCTACTGCGCTCACTCAGCTCGCTCGTAAATACACTTATGGAACGCACTTCATGACCAAAATCAATAATGACCGCGTCGTCTCCGACGCAGAAAAGCAGGCCATCGTGAACATCATCGAACAGAAGGACGTTCGGGATCACT
>CALKWL010000247.1 GCA_938004235.1 uncultured Gammaproteobacteria bacterium | reverse complement strand
GATTGACTGACGTGACTGGAGTTCAGACGTGTGCTCTTCCGATCTCGGGCGCGTTCACGCTGGCGGCGCAGGTGCTCGGCGGCATCCTCGGGCAGGGGATGCTCCGCCTCGCGCAGCGCCCTGAGTACGCGGCTGCGCATCTCGCCAGCGGCCTTTTTGGTGAAGGTAATGGCGAGGATTTCTTCCGGGCGCTCAACTTCGGCCAGCAAGACTAGAATGCGTTGAATCAAAAGCTCGGTCTTGCCGGAGCCTGCGGGAGCTTGCACCACGCAGCACAGGCGCGGGTCGAGAGCTTGTTCGCGGATGGCGCTGTCGCTTAGGGCGTTGTTCATGCTGGGGGCGTCAAAAAATTGTGATTAGGCGCAGCATGTTTCGAGTGCCTGGCGCAGGTTTACTTTTGAATTCAGCCGGTCGATTGTGCGCTGGTTACGAAAGGCCGACGACATCAAACCAAATGTGATGCGTGCCGTCAGGATCGACACGCATACCGCCGCTGCCGGAAATGTTGCGGAGATCGTCCGTGCCGCTGCCTTCCACAATGGAAAAGAATTCGTTGACTCTGTCTATTCCGCTCGTTGCAGCGGAATGGATGAAATTGAACGTGCCATGTCTGCCTTTCAATGAGCCTTCGAAGGACTCCATCGCGCAGTAGGCGCCCTTTGCTGTCGCCGGGTCAAAGGCCGAGCTGAACAATGTTGCGGAACGACCTTCAATGTCGCCGGAATACAGCTTCTCCATGGTGGCCACGCCTGTAGGCAATCCGGTCTGAATCTCCGGCGCAGGCGCAAGAACGCCTGGCTTGAAATCCTTGGTTTTGAATGTTCCGCTAATTTTCATGGGTGTGTCCTTCGGGCTGCAAAGAATAATTGCCGACATGGCGATCTGATGCGTTTTGCGTAGGCTAACGTAGAGCTAACCGGCGAGGGCAAGCGTAGCTTGCTCGAGTCCAGCGACCAAAGGGAGCGAGGTTGAGCGCCATGTTAGAAACCTTTTGGGCTGATCTCGATGTCGATCTTGTTCAATTTTGCTATCTCGGACGATTTTTCAGAAATCCGTACTTTTAATTCATCAATCTTCATCATTTCGTCGTAATCAATCGCCACAAAATCGCCCTGACCAACTTTTGACTTATTCACTATCGCTTGAATTTCAGAGACGGTGTCCATTACATCTCGGAGAAACTTAACCATGGATTGATCATCGAAGTCAGATATTGACTTTGCCCGCTCTTTTCCTCGGATGGACCCCTTAGCAATCAACTCGGATATTTCTCGGAGTCCTTGGGTCATGTCGGTGATATTGCCTTCACATGACATCCGGTGCTTGATTGCGTTGCGATTAATAGTATTAAGAATGATTTCAAGAGAGTCCTTGTCATTCCAAGGATGCAATGAAGAATAATCTTGATGCCGCCGCACAGCGTTTAGCATGTTTTGTATTTGATCTTCATCCGCCTTGTCGCAAAGTTCCCCAATAAAATAGCTCGGGTCAATGACTTTGCAGTAGGTTGGGACGGGGTGTTTTGATGACTTACAGAAACCGAAAATATAAAGAGTTGAGTAGCTATCTTTCAGGCTAACGCCAGCGTCGTTTTTTTTCTCGAAGGCATTAATTGTCCTGTCGATCTTTGCAGGACTCGCATTCGACGTAACCTGAACGGCAATCATTTTTTTGTCGTCCGCCAAGTCAATTGCAGGAAAATTAACCCTTATTTGATTCTTGTTTGCTAGCTCCCCGATACTAAGTGCGCGAAACATATGAATGGATAATGCCTCAAGCATCCGCTCCATGTCATGAAAGCCAGCCTTTTGGCGTTGGACAATGTAAGTTTGAAGCAGCGCAATATCTGCGTGCAGGTTTCTGATGAGTGGATCAATCACGGTAAATTCTGCCTGGTTTCTAACGTGTTTTATACGGCGCAAACGCCGTATAAAACTATAAATAAACGCCGTGTAACAAGGTTGATGACATGCTACTACCTTGATTTAGCAAACAGTCTTGGCTGTTAGAACGGCAGTTTCGAGCAATAAAAGCGGCGTTCTGAATCACACTACTTACTCCAAGCATCCCGTAACGTCACCGTCCGGTTATACACCGGGTGTTCCGCGCTGTGATCCTTAATATCCGCCACAAAATACCCATGCCGTTCAAATTGATAGCTGGATTCCGGTGCGGCTTTGGCGAGGCTGGATTCGAGCATGACGTGGGTGGATGCTTTGGAATTCGGGTTGATGTCGTCGAGAAAGTTGCGTTCAAGTTCGGCGGGGTCGCCTTCGTGGCGCGCGCCGGGGGCGGGTACGGCAAACAGGCGGTCATATAAACGCACTTCGGCTGCGACGGCGTGGGCGGCGCTCAGCCAGTGGATATTGCCCTTGACCTTGCGTGATTCCGAGCCGGGGGTGCCGGATTTGGTGTCGAAATCGACTTCGGCGTACACGCAGGTCACCTTGCCGTTTTCATCCTTGTCGAAGCCGGTGCATTTGATGATAAAGCCGTAGCGCAGGCGAACTTCGCCGTCCGGGCGCAGGCGGAAATAGCCCTTGGGCGGGGTTTCCATAAAGTCCTCGCGTTCGATCCACAGCTCGCGGGTGAGCGGCACCATGCGCTTGCCCAGTTCGGGTTTTTGCGGGTGGTTGGGGGCGTAGCATTCTTCAATATGCTCGGCGGCGACGTTGGTGAGCACCAGTTTGAGCGGGTCGAGTACGGCGATGCGGCGTTCGGCGCGTTCGTTCAGGTCGTCGCGCATACAGTCTTCGAGCACGCTCATGTCGATCAGGCTGTCGGATTTGGAGATGCCGATGCGGTCGGTGAACAGTTTGAAGCCTTGCGGGGTGAAACCGCGACGGCGTGCGCCCTTGAGGCTGGGCATACGCGGGTCGTCCCAGCCATCGACGTGATTTTCTTGCACCAGTTGGATCAGTTTGCGCTTGGAAAGCACGGTGTAGGTCAGGTTGAGGCGCGAGAATTCGATTTGCTGCGGCAGCGGGCGGGTGAAATGTCCGGCATCGGCCAGGCGTTCGAGGAACCAGTCGTACAGCGGGCGGTGCGATTCAAATTCCAGCGTGCACAGCGAGTGGGTGATGTTTTCCAGCGCATCGGACACGCAATGCGCGTAGTCGTACATCGGGTAGATGCACCAGGCATCGCCGCTGCGGTGGTGGTGCGCGTGGCGGATGCGGTAAATCGCCGGGTCGCGCAGGTTGATATTGGGCGAGGCCATGTCGATTTTGGCGCGCAGGATATGGGCGCCGTCGGCGAATTCGCCCGCCTTCATGCGGCGGAACAGGTCGAGGTTTTCTTCGATGGAGCGGCTGCGGTAGGGGCTATCCGTGCCGACCTGGGTCAGGGTGCCGCGTGTGGCGCGCATTTCTTCGGCGTTTTGCGAATCGACAAAGGCGTGACCGCCCTGGATCAGGCTTTCGGCGAAGCTGTAGAGCTGTTCGAAATAGTCCGAAGTGAAGTAGAGGTGCGCGGAGGTGTCAAAACCCAGCCAATGCACGTCTTCAAGAATCGCATCGACGTATTCCTGTTCTTCCTTGGTGGGATTGGTGTCGTCAAAACGCATGTGGCACACGCCATCAAATTCTGCTGCAAGACCGAAGTTGAGGAAGATGCTTTTGGCGTGGCCGAAGTGCAGATAGCCGTTGGGTTCAGGCGGGAAGCGTGTTTCGACGCGACCGCCCCATTTGGCGGAGGCGTTGTCGGCTTCGACGAGGGTACGGATGAAGTGAACGGCGGGTGCGGGGGCGTTGTGGGCGTGACTCATGCGATGGCGATAATTTAGATTAAAAAGTACCGCGCATTATGCCACGCCGAGTTAACGCTTGAGGTGTGGCAGTTTATTCGGCTTGCCATCCCATTCGGCGGCATCGGGCAGGGCATCTTTTTTGTGCGTGATGACCGGCCATTTTTGTGCCAGATCGCTATTGAGCTGGATGAATTTAAGCTCGCTGGCGGGCAGGTCATCTTCGGCGAAAATCGCTTGCGCCGGACATTCGGGTACGCAAAGTGCGCAGTCGATGCACTCGTCGGGGTCGATCACCAGGAAGTTCGGCCCCTCATGGAAGCAATCGACCGGGCAGACTTCGACGCAGTCAGTGTATTTGCATTGAATGCAGTTATCGGTAACAACGAAGGCCATGGTGAAATTCCAACGGATTGATTGTGCGGCGCATGGTAACCGAGGCGCGAAGCAGGATGTAGCCGGAATAGCGGGGTTTATCCACATTTTTCGTGGATGAGGTTGTGGAAAATCGCGGGATGTCTTGTAGGAGGCTCGTCCCGAGCCGATGATTTTTTGGTGAAGCCCATCGCGCCGAGACGGCACTCCTACGCTTTTATGAGGCACCCAGCCATATTGCGTCCCAATGGGGATAGTCGCTGACCTTGTTGACCAATCCGGCGCGCACCGGGTTGAGCACGATGTAACGAGCCAGCTCGCGCAGGTCTTCCTCTTTTCGGACTGCATGGTCGTGAAATCCAGTCTGCCAGCGCAATGAGGGAATCGTATGTGCGCTGACCGATTTGATGGCGCCGACGGTTCGGCTCAGCGAACTCTCCGTTCCTAGCTGCATGAGCCAATGCAGGTGGTCGGGCATAAGGACGTAGGCAAGGGTTTGTGCCGGTTTTGAATAGGCATGGAGGATGCGCACCATTGCGCGCGCCTTGCTGAACTCGGTGAAGAAAGGTTGTCTTTGCGCTGTGACGGTTGTGACCAGATAGATTCTTCCCTCCTCGGAAAAGCGTCCCTTGCGAAGCATGTGCCCACGGGGTTGATTCATGTTTTTTCGCTCTGTGCGTATGAAGGGTAGGGTATCTCGACGTAGGTTTTTCGAAGTGCCCTGAGTTGTAGGAGGCTCGTCTCGAGCCGATGATTTAGGCCGATGACTTCGGTGAGGCTCATCGCGCCGAGGCGGCGCTCCTACAATACAACGCATCCAGCGCCCCGCGTGGGCTGAAGCCCGATGGGTGAGGACGCACGCTCATGCTTGACTTGTTATTGAATAATTAATAATGTATCAAAAATGCGTAGTGTAGCGCACCGTTACTTCGACTGCTAATCGAGAGGTCATGGGTTCGAGTCCCGTTGCGAGCGCCATGTGCGGTCGTATAGCTCAGTGGTAGAGCGCTTAACGTTCGGTGTGCGTTTGTTCTCGCATGAATGATTTTGAGTGGTGTTGAATGCGGTTACTTCCCTCCAAATGAAAACCCCGCATTCGTTTTGTTCCCTCATGATTTTGCGTGCCGCAGGTTTCAGCTGCATACGCCTGTGATCAGGAGTATGTCATCTGCTGAGTGGCGGAAGTCGCAGACATCAGGGATTTCTTTTGAGCCAAAGACCTTTGTGCCAGAGACCTTGATATGAAACTGAATACTCGTGCTATTGGCCCGCGCACCCATGAAGGTGCCGTGGCATCCCCCATCTCCCCCGCAGAGGAATTGCGCCGCTCCGTGCTGTCCTGCCTGCTGTGGGAGAACCAGTTCTATGAAAGCGGCGAGGATATTGCGGCGCGTATTGCGCGTCTGGTGCCGAAAGTGGGCTTTGATGTTCTGGCTGAGCTGGTCATCGAAGCCCGTGAGAGCATGAAGTTGCGTCATGTGCCGCTGTTGCTGGTGCGCGAAGGGCTTCGTCATTACGGCGGTCGCAAGATGGGCGACCTTATCGAGCGTGTCATCCAGCGCCCGGATGAAATGGGCGAGCTTATGGCGTTGTATTGGCAGGAGAATCCAGACGCGCCGCTGGCCAAGCAGCTTAAAGTCGGCCTGGCGCGTGCCTTTCGCAAATTCGATGCCTACCAACTGGCGAAATATGATCGCAGTGCGAGTGTACGCCTGCGTGATGTGGTGTTTTTGACGCACGTGCGCGCTGGCGATAACCGCGTGCTGGCTGAAAACATCGCCAAGCTGGTGAACAAGGAAAGCATCCCCGCCGAGGTTGTGGAGCGTTACGGCTTCGAAAACATGGCGCCGGGTTTGTCCGTGCCGGATACATGGGAGGTGGCTCTGTCATCCGGCAAGGACAAGCGCGAGACCTTCGAGCGCATGATTCAGGAGCGCAAGCTTGGCGCATTGGCGATGCTGCGTAACCTGCGCGGCATGATCGAGGCGGACGTGCCTGAAGACATCATCCGCCAGGGGCTGTCCAGCATGAAGACCGAGCGGGTGTTGCCGTTCCGTTTTCTTGCCGCCGCGCGCTATGCGCCGCAATTTGAGCCTGAACTGGAAGCCGGGATGTTCAAGTCCCTTAGCGGCGTGGCGAAGTTGCCGGGCGCGACGGTCATTCTGGTTGATATTTCTGGCTCAATGGAGGCGACTCTCTCAACCCGAAGCGACATGAAGCGAGTGGATGCTGCCTATGGACTCGCCATCATGGCGCGCGAGGTTTGCGAGCAGGTTCGCGTGATGACTTTCACCAATGATGTTGTTGAGGTGCCGCCGCGACGCGGGTTTGCATTGCGTGATGCCATGCACAATTCTCAAGCGCATGGCGCGACGTATCTGGGCAAGGCGGTGGGCGAAATCAATCGCAAGGGCAAGGTGTCTGACCGACTGATTGTGATCACCGATGAGCAATCGCAAGACCAGGTACCGGCGCCGAAGGCAGCCAATGCCTACATGATTAACGTCGCTTCCTTTCAGAACGGCGTCGGTTATGAGCAAGGCTGGACGCATATCAATGGCTGGTCCGAGCATGTTGTGCGTTATATCGCGGCGCTTGAGGGTGTCGCCGACCCGGAGGGAGGAGGGGACGTGCCTGACGAGAGCACAGAATGAAGTCCAACACACCGACCAAACGCGGTGGGCGGCGTGAAAACGCCGGTCGCCCCCGCATGTCGAATGAGCTCAAGCAACCGGTCTCTGTTTCACTTACTCGATCCGAGGTGGAGCAGCTGGATGGCATGAACGAAGGCGGTCGATCTCAGGCGGTTTCATCCCTCCTGAGAATGCACAGCAAAAGCGTGCGGATCTGGTCGCGGGATGATGTTCCGGCATCACTCGGCGACCCGGGCGAGGCATCGTTCATGGCGGAGTGTCCCAACACGCTCCTCGATCTTTTCAATGAAGTTCCGCACCACAAACAGCCCCATCCCACACTTAGCGGATGGGCTGTTCTTTGGTTTGATTGATTTGAAAAAAAGCTGCCGAAGCTTTTTAGCTCTGGCGTAGCGGTTTTCAAGGTCAAATAAGCTCGTTTGCATGACGGTAGCGTCGCGGGATCAGGAGATTTATAGAGGCGTCCTGAATTGTAGGAGGCTCGTCTCGAGCCGATAATTTAGGCCGAAGATTTTGGTGGGACTCATCGCGCCGAGACGGCGCTCCTACATCATCGCTTTCAATCGATACAAGACATCCAGAGCCTCACGCGGGCTGAGTTCGTCCGGATTGATCTCGCGCAGGGCTTCCAGCGCAGGCTCGGGTTCTGCGATTTCCACATGCGGGGCGTAAAACAGGTCGAGTTGCGGCACGGGTGCGGCGGCGGATTCGTTTTCCAGTTGGCGCAGATGCTTGCGCGCGTTCTGGATCACTTTTTTCGGCACACCGGCCAGTTGGGCGACTTGCAGGCCGTAGCTCTGGCTGGCTGGGCCGTCTTGCACCGCGTGCAAGAACACGATGCGCTCGCCATGTTCCACCGCAGCGAGGTGAGCGTTGCGTGCGTTGGTCAGGGTTTCGGGCAGGCGGGTCAACTCAAAGTAATGTGTTGCAAACAACGTGTAAGCATTTATTTCTGCTAGCTTTTCAGCTACAGACCATGCGAGTGCAAGACCGTCGAAGGTGCTGGTGCCGCGTCCGATTTCGTCCATCAGGATCAGGCTCTGCGCCGTGGCGTGATGCAGGATATTGGCGGTTTCAGTCATCTCGACCATGAAGGTGGAGCGCCCGGTGGCCAGATCATCCGAGGCTCCGATGCGGGTAAAAATGCGGTCGATCGGGCCGATACGCGCCGCGCTTGCCGGAACATGGCTGCCGATATGTGCAAGCAGCACGATCAATGCGGTTTGGCGCATGTAGGTCGATTTACCGCCCATGTTCGGCCCGGTTATCAGCAACAGGCTTTGTTCGGGCGAAAGATTGGCATCGTTGGCGATAAAGGGGCTGTCCAGCGTGGCTTCGACCACGGGGTGCCGTCCGCCCTGGATGTCAATGCCGGGTTCATCGCCAAGCACGGGACGGCACCAGTCCAGTGTCAGGGCGCGTTCGGCCAGGGTGCAGAGTACATCCAGCGAGGCGAGGCCTTGCGCGATACGGGCGAGTGCACTGTGGTGTTCGATCAGCGTATCGAGCAGGTTTTCAAACAGCCATTTCTCACGCGCCAAGGAGCGTTCGCGCGCGGAAAGCACTTTGTCTTCGTAGCTTTTCAGCTCCGGGGTGATGTAGCGCTCTGCGCCCTTCAGGGTCTGGCGGCGGATGTAGTCGGCGGGGGCTTTTTCGGCCTGCGTGCGCGTGAGTTCGATAAAAAAACCATGCACGCGGTTGTAGGCGACTTTGAGTGTGGCAATGCCGGTGCGCTCGCGTTCACGCTGTTCCAAAGCCAGCAGAAAACCATCGGCATTGGCCGAAAGGCTGCGCAATTCATCCAGCTCGGCATCAAAGCCCGCTGCAATCACGCCCCCCTCGCGCAACAGGGCGGCGGGCGGTTCAGCAATCGCGCTGACCAACAGATGGTGCAGCTCAGGCTGCGCTTCAAGCTGGCTTTGCAAGTCGAGCAGGGCATCACGTTGCAGCGCGGCAAGACTGGCGTGCAAGCCGGGGAGTTGCCCCAGCGTTTGACGCAGGGCGGAGAGGTCTCGCGGGCGCGCGCTGCGCAGGGCAATGCGCGCGAGGATGCGCTCGACATCGGCGGTTTCGCGCAAAAAATCGTGCAGCGGCTGCATGGCGCGGGTGTCGATCAGCGCGTCGATGGCCTCCTGGCGGGCGAATAACACGCTGCGATCACGCAAGGGCCGATGCAGCCAGCGGCGCAGTTCACGTGCCCCCAGGGCAGTCACCGTGCGGTCGAGCACTCCGAGCAGGCTATGACGACGCTCGCCGGAGGTGGAACTGTCCAGTTCCAGATTGCGCCGCGCCACGGCATCGAGCAGCAGGCCGTCTTCGCGCCGCTCCAGCCCGATACCGCTCAGATGCGGCAGGGCGGCGCGTTGCGTGTCGTTCAGATAGGCCAGCAAGGCGCCCGCCGCACCAATCGCGCGCGCATTACCGACCAGGCCAAAGCCGCTCAGGTCGTGTACACCGAATTGCGTGCACAGGGCGCGCTCGCCGCTATCAACGCCAAAATGCCAGACAGGACGCGGGCGGCTACCACTGATTTCGCCTATCCCCGCAGGCAGGGCGGCATTCTCGGGATAGAGCAGTTCGGCGGGCGCAAGCCGAGCCAGTTCGGCGCTCAGGCTTTCGTCATCCTCTAGCTCCATGGCGCGAAAGCGTCCGCTGGCCAGCTCCACCCAAGCCAGCCCCCAGCCTTGTTTAGTGGTTAACACGGCGGCCAGCAGGTTGTCGCGCTTGTCTTCCAGCAGGGCTTCGTCGGTCAAGGTTCCTGGCGTAATAATGCGCACCACCTGCCGCTCGACTGGCCCCTTGCTGGTGGCCGGGTCGCCGATCTGTTCGCAAATCGCCACCGACTCGCCCATTTTCACCAGCCGCGCCAGATAACCCTCGGCGGCATGGTAGGGCACGCCCGCCATCGGAATCGGCTCGCCCGCGCTTTGCCCGCGATGGGTCAGGGTCAAGTCGAGCATGGCGGCCACGCGGCGCGCATCCTCGAAGAACATCTCGTAAAAATCGCCCATGCGATAGAACAGCACG
Organism: uncultured Gammaproteobacteria bacterium; assembly: GCA_938004235.1. Taxonomy (GTDB): domain Bacteria; phylum Pseudomonadota; class Gammaproteobacteria; order Halothiobacillales; family Halothiobacillaceae; genus Thiofaba. The sequence continues at coordinate 3,964 of CALKWL010000247.1, read as the reverse complement.
CTGTCGGGGAAGTCGGCCTTGATGCGCAGGTATTGCTGCATCATGGGGGTGTGCTGAGACAGGTCGGGCGCAGGATTGATTGTTGGCTTCATGGGTAAATGCTCATCACGGCTGGAGCACAAGTGCATCACGCATCTGGAAGTAGGCCAGCATGAACTCGAACATCATGCGCCAGCCCATTTCCATGCAGATAAACATACCAACGAACATGACTAACACGATGAGCTGGTTTTGGTGCGTCGCCCAGCGTTGCCATAGGCTGTAATTTTCAGGAGCAAATCCCTGTTTTCCCGCTTCGTGCCGCGCCCAAATGAACATGCCGATCATGAACAACGGTACGCCGAGTGCGCCGAGGTAGTAGCAGCCGATGAGGATGCTGGGGGTGATGAAGGTTTTGAAACTGAGGAAATCGAGCAGGGCTTGCATGGATTAGGGCCGCCCCCCACACACCGCGCAATGCGGGTCGCGCTTGAGCTTGAGGATGCGAATGTCGAAGCTCAGGGCGTCGAATAGCATCAGCCGTCCGCGTAATGGTTCGCCCAGGTTGAGCAGAACCTTGATGGCTTCCAGCGCTTGCAGGGTGCCGAGGCTACCGACGACGGGTGCGAGGATGCCGTTTTGGGTGCAGGTCTCCTGCTCGGTTTCTGCTGTTTCGGGGTAGAGGCAGTGGTAGCAAGGGCTGCTTGCGTCTCGCGGGTCGAATACAGCGAGCTGGCCTTCAAAGCGGATGGCGGCGGCGGAGACCAAGGGCCTGGCGGCGGCAAGACTTGCGCGGTTGACGGTGTGGCGGGCAGCGAAGTTGTCGGTGCAGTCGAGGATGATGTCGGCGCGCTGTGCGGCTGTGTGCAGCGCGGCATCGTCGAGTGGGCCGGGCAGGGTGTCGATGCGAATGTCCGGGTTGAGGGCGAGCAGGTTGTCACGGGCGGATTCGATTTTTGGTCGGCCAAGATCCGCTGTGCGGTGAATGATCTGACGTTGCAGGTTGGAAATGTCCACCGTGTCGAAGTCCACCAGGGTCAGATGCCCTACGCCTGCGGCGGCGAGATAGAGACTGGCCGGGGAGCCGAGTCCGCCGAGCCCGATAATCAGTGCGTGGCTCTTGAGTAGTTTTTCCTGGCCGTCATAGTCAATTTGCGGCATCAGGATATGGCGGCTGTAGCGTTGCAGTTGTTGGTCGTTCATCTTGCTTTCGCCACAGAAATCACGGAGTAGCTCGTCCAGTTCTTGGCCCGATTTTGGAAGGTAGGCATCAAAGGTATCGGTTCCAGGCGTTTTGCGGGGCGGTGTGTTTGGGGTCGTCGGGCAGGGCGTCGCTGCGCTTGGGCTGATCGCGCAGCGCGGCAAGTTTGCGTAGGGCTTCGTGGGTGCCGATAGGGATATTAAGCGTTTCGCGCTGGGCATCTTCGCTGTATTCAATCAGGGCGTAGCTCAGCTTGCTCCACAAGCTGGCGTCAAGATGCAAGCCGCGATAAGCAATAAGCTGCAAGATGCCGCGCAGGCAGATGTGTTGTAGGTCATAGCTGATTTTAAGTCGCGAGGGGCTCGGACTTTCGACGTTGAGGATGCCCAGGATGTTTTTGAGCCAGACAATATCGTCGGCGCCAGGTCCAGGATGTGGGCCGCGCAGGCGTATTTCGTGGGTCTTGATCGTGCTGTGGCTGTCCATGGGTGTAGGGTAGCCTTGCTTGGGGCGCGTGCAAACTGTTGTTCGTTACCAGGATGTTGAAAAACACCCTGGTAAGGCAAGCCATGAATGGCTTGCACGAAGATCAATCACGCTAAGTGATTGATCTTCTGAGCCCTTCGGGGAACGCCAAGCGTTCCATCGTTGCTCTGTGCAACGGTATTAGTGTGTACGGCTTTGATGCGCGTTGAAAAGGGCAGGAAAGCCCTTTTCAACATCCTGCAAAATCATCATAAAAAATTCATTAAAGCATTCATCAAATGATCTAATTGGTTCCTATCATTCTTCGCGCAGTCCCGGGCGCTGCCCGGTTGTTTGTCATGACGGAATCAGGGTGGTGGATGATGAGCGAAGTGTATAACGTGTTGTTTTCATGTACCGGAAACTCGGCGCGCAGCATTATGGCCGAGGCTTTGATGAATCACTGGGGCAAGGGGCGTTTCAAGGCCTACAGCGCGGGCTTCAATCCGCGCGGCGAGATTCATCCGCTGACGTTGGCGCAGCTTAAAAGTGCCAGTCTCTCCACAGACGGTTTGCGCAGCAAGTCCTGGGAGGAGTTTCAGACCCCGGACGCGCCGCGCATGGATTTTGTGATTACGGTGTGCGACGACGCACGCGACCAAGGCTGCCCGCTGTGGCCGGGGCAGCCGATGACGGCGCACTGGGGCATGAACGATCCTGCCAAGGTCGAAGGGGATGAGGCCAAGCAAAAGGCGGCGTTCCGTGAAGCATTTCGCGTCCTGGATACGCGCATCAAGCTGTTCCTGAGTTTGCCGATAGCTACCCTCGACCACATGCGTTTGCAGCATGATGTGGATGCGATTGCGCAACAGGCGCCGGAGAAAGCTTCGGAGCAGGGTTCAGCTTCTTGAAAGCAAGCGGATGAGCGCCTTCGTTGCAATCAGCCGCACGTCATCGCTGGGTTGAACAGGCTGTTTCTCAACAACCTGTTCAACGCGTTCAGTGTGGCTTCAATACGCCATTGACCCATTCGGCAATCTGAGCCTCCGCCGGGGCGTCACAACGCAGATGCAGCGCATGGCGCAGCTCTTCCGCGTTGAACGCCTCGGCATTTTTTTGCTGGAGCTGAAGCACTCCGAGCGTGGCTTCGGAGACATCCTTGCCCTGTTCGGCGCGGGTGCGCAGGCGCTGCTGCAACAGTGTTTCGTTGCATTGAATATTCAAAATGTAAAACGGCGCATTGAAATTGAGCGCCAGGTCGAACGCGCTTTGGCGTTGCGCATGTTTGAGGTAAGTGGCGTCGATAATCACGCCCCAGCCTGATTGCAACAAGCCTTGAGCCAGGTCGAGCAGGCGTTGATAGGTTTGTGTCGTGGCGTGCGGGCTGTAGCGTCCGGCACTGAGCCCTTCTTCACCGCGCTCCGGGAAAAGACGTTGGCGTTCGATGTCGGCGCGGATGCGGATCAAGCCCAGGCTTTCGGCAAGAATCATGGCGGCATGGCTTTTTCCGCTGCCGGAAAAGCCGTGAGTGATAACAAGTTGCGGCTGGGTGTTTTGGGTGAACTGCTCGGCGAGGTCAACATAGCGCGCGTAATGGGCGCGTGCGGTGGCGATCTGTTCTTCGTTACCGCCAAAGGCGATGCCCAGCAGGGCGACCTTGGCGCGTACCATGGCGCGGTAGGTTTGGTATAAGCGCAGCAGTTCGAGTCCGGCGTAGTCGCCGCCAAGTTCAAGATAACGGTTGAGCAGGCGGTTGGCGTGGGCGGGGAGCTTGCGATCCTGCAAGTCCATGAGCAGAAAGGCCAGTTCGCTCATCACGTCAATCCAGCGGAAGCTGTCGTTAAACTCGATGGCATCGAAAATGATGATCTTGTCGTCAACGCGCGCCATATTGCCGAGGTGCATGTCGCCATGCAGTTCGCGCACAAAACCGTCGCGCTTGCGCGCAGCCAGCAGAGGTTGCAGGCGCGCGTAAGCAGCTTCCGTCCACTGGCGCAGGCGTTCGAGCTGTGCATGGCGCTCGCTGTCGTTGGCTTCGAGCAGTGGTTTGATTTGTTCAAAATTCTGCGCCATGGGGAAATACACGGTCGCAGGCTCGCCAAGCTTACTGGCCTGTTCAACGGCGAGCCCAACCCTGGGCGCCTGGGCATGAAAGGCGGCAATCCGTGCGGCGAGCTCGTCCATGGCTTCCAGGGGCAACCCCTCATGCGCAAGAATTTCATCCAGACGTGCGCCGTCGGCGAAGCGGCGCATGACGATAGCGCTTTCGATGATTTCACCCTGCGCATCAAAGCTGGGAGCGTCATGCGTGCCGAAGAT
>CALKWL010000246.1 GCA_938004235.1 uncultured Gammaproteobacteria bacterium | reverse complement strand
GATTGACTGACGTGACTGGAGTTCAGACGTGTGCTCTTCCGATCTCAGCGCTTCGAAACCTGCCCTTGGGTCAATTCCGGCTTCTCGGCCTGACCTGTCGTTGGGGTATCGCACCAGGAACGGCTGCAATGAGACGGTCAGCGGTCGTAGCCCAGAAATTCTGGTCGAGTAACCGCTTGGCACTTCAGGCTGCTTCCGGACTCGACCCACTGCGGTCACTCCTCTCCATATTGGCTCAACTGCAGGTCCCAGATTGGAGCTGTCACTCGACCCGGCTACTCACGGACAGCAGATTGGCAAAGCCGACCGCCGGCTTGCGGCCCGGGTCGGTTAGCAATGCCTCTGGTATCTGTTCTACTACATGGCAATTTAGCCGCCATTTGTTCAGTCACCGAGTGGAGTGCAGGCGCTGCGCTAAACTGGGCAGCTAACACCAAGGCAGGGCAACCAAGACTATGGCTAGTGATGAGTTGGTGCGGCCGAGCCGTGACGGGGATCAGTTCCATTACCATTGGGCAGCACGCCACTGCCTCGCCCTGCTGCCCGGATCAGGCGACCTAGTCGCAGTATCAATTGAGGGGGCATCAACGTTAGAGGGCGCTGCCTCGGTGGGGGACGGCGACGAACTGATCGACGTCGGCCTCTACTACGGTAGCGAAGCGCTGGAAGGCGCACGGCTTGTCCATTACGTCCAGCTCAAACACTCGACCAAACACGCCCAGGCGCCCTGGACGGCAAGCGGTCTCGACAAAACGCTAAAGGGATTCGCAAAGCGTTATGCCGGCCTTCTGCAGAAGACTCCGGCGGCGTCCCTCAAGGAGAAGGTCAAATTCAGCTTCACTACTAACCGTCCAATCGATCAGAAGGTCCAGGAAACCCTAGAAGACCTGGCCAACGCGCAAGCACCACGCCATCCGGTAATCCGAAAAACCCTGCTTGGATACACAGAAACCGAACTGTGCGGTCCCGAGGCTGCGGATTTCTTCCAGATATTCTCTGCAGACGGCGGCGAGCCAGGCCTCTGGATCCAACGGAACCTGCTGGCCCAGGACGTCAGCATCTACCTGGCTGAAGCCGACTACGACACTCCAGTTCAACTCAAGGAACTGGTTGCACGCAAAGCAACATCCGAGTTTGCCGAAGATCCTGCGATTCGACAGCACGACGTGCTGCGCGCGCTGAAGGTCTCGGAGACAGATCTCCTGCCGGCGCCTTGCCTGATCGTTGGGCCCTCCGAGGTGCTACCTCGGGAGCAGGAAGCCGTCATCCGCGAGGCGCTTATCGTAGCGAGGCATCCGATCGTACTACATGCCGATGCAGGGGTTGGTAAGTCGGTTCTTGCATTGAGCCTGGCGAAATCAATGCCAATCGGCTCTGTCGCGGTGCTCTATGACTGCTTCGGTGATGGCCTCTACCGCAACACGCTTCATTTCAGGCACCGACACCGCGACGCGCTCCCGCAGATCGCGAACGAGCTCGCGGCTCAGGGTTTGTGTCACCCGCTAATCCCTTCAGCGAGCGCAGATGGTAAGCACTTCATGCGTGCATTTTGCGGCAGGCTCAAGCAAGCCATCAGGTTGCTGCAGGCAAGACATGCTCAGGCGAGCTTGTGCCTGATCATCGATGCCGCAGACAACGCGGACATGGCCGCAGAAGAACATGGCGATACCTCCTTCGTCCGGGACCTGCTACGCACGCCATTGCCTGACGGCGTCAGGCTCGTCTTCACCTGCAGGACCCATCGTCGATTTCGCCTGGACCCGCCCCCCGAGGCCAACCAGATACTACTGCGCCCATTTAGCCCGGCAGAAACGTCGAATCACCTGCGGCGCTTCTATCCTCAGGCAACCGATGCTGAAGCTGCCGAATTCGATTTCCTCAGCAGTTCCAACCCGCGAGTGCAGGCGCTGGCGCTTAGCCGCAAACTCCCTATCGACGAGATGCTCAAGGAACTCGGCCCTGCACCGTCCACGGTCGACCGCGCCATCGGGGAGTTGCTGCAACACGCCATCGACAAGCTCAAGGACCGGGTTGGCCGTGTCGAGTCGGCGCAGATCGATCTCATCTGCCAAGCATTGGCGGTGCTTCGTCCGCTGGTGCCAATCTCAGTACTGGCTCAGATCTCCGGCACGCCCGATAGCGCCGTTCGAAGTTTTGCCTTTGACCTCGGACGACCGCTGCTCGTCAAAGGAAACAGCCTCCACTTCCTCGATGAACCGGCCGAGACATGGTTTCGGGAACGGTTCCAGCCCGATCCGGCGAACCTGGCGACATTCCTGCAGCGCTTGAGGCCGCTCGCAGCAAGTAGCGCTTACGTTGCCTCGACCTTGCCGCAACTTCTACTTGCGGCCGGGCTCATGGATGAGTTGGTCAAACTGACGCTGTCGGAAGACGGCCTGCCGACCTCGAATCCTCTGGAGCGGCGGGACGTGGAAATCCAGCGGCTGATCTTCGCGCTCAAAGCCTGCTTGCAGAGAGAACAGTACGCTGCGGCTGCGAAGTTGGCCTTGAAGACGGGCGGCGAGTCGGCCGGTGAGGCGCGCCAGACGCGCCTGATCCAGTAAAACACTGACCTCGCGGCTGCCTTACTCGCCCCTGACCGGATCGACGAACTGGTATCGCGGCGCACGTTCAGCGGGAGTTGGATGGGCGCACACCACGCCTACGACGCCGGCTTGCTCTCGGGCCGCGACGAGTTCTTGGCCGAGGCCCGCAGTCGACTGCGCATGGCGCTTGACTGGCTGTATGCGTGGGCACGGCGGCCCGCGAAGGAGCGCGAGGACGAGCAGGTCGACGATGCAGATCGAGCTGAACTTGCAATGGCCCAACTACTAGCCAGGGGACCAGAGGAAGCCGCCAGGTTCCTCACCGGCTGGAAGCCACGGCACATTGCTTTGCCGGCAAGTAAGCGGCTCGCGCGGCGCCTACTGGACCTCGGCCGATACGAGCAACTCGACGCGCTGGCAATACATGGCGCGAAAGACACCTGGCTGATGCTGGGTTTAGTGACCGAGGCGTCACGGGTCGGCCATGCCCTTCCGGCAGAGCCCGTAGCGCGGCTCATGCATGCCTTGTCCGATCGGCGTGTCCGGCTCAAGGAGCTGACACAATGGGATTCTCGCTGGGACGTGCTGGACGCTGTCACGGCCGCCATATCGGGAGCTCTGCGCGTTCTTCCGCGCGAGGATGCCGCCTGGGCAGAGATTCTGAGCCGCTATCTGCCGGACAAGCCACCTTCGGACCTCACTGGTCGTTTTGGTGCGGACCGCTCACCACTGCTGAGGGCCTACGCACTCGAGGCAGCGTTACGCGGCGAGGCGCTTTCTCTGCTCGCAATAGCCCCTCCCGACGTTCGCAAGGACCTGGAGAGCAAAGGCAGCTACAGCAGGAACTCGGACACGGTCGCATTCGAGCAGTCGACGGGAGGCGTCCTACCCTGGTTTGTGCTGGGCGCGGAAATGGCGTGCGGGCGGATTCCCTCGGACTTGAGCGAAGCAGTGGGGAGCGCGCTCAAGGTGACCGCGAACGCTGCGTCGCAGGACTACCGAAAAGTGTTCAACGTCGAGCAGGTCGCGGCAATCGAGTGGACATGCATATTGCGAGACGCGGCCGCCACGGACGATAGATCGGTGGGCTCGCTCCGCACTTGGCTCGCCAGCAAGCAAGACCTTCTCTGGTCCGAGACCCTGACTTCCATGTGCAGGATTGCAGCCAGGACGAAGGGGCTGTCAGAGCTTGCGCTTGAACTAGCGGTGGCTGCCTTCGAATCGCTGGAGCAGTCACGGGAAGACGCCGAGGCCAGAAGCGACGCGTACCAACGCCTGGCTCGCGCTATTTTTCCCGTCAGCAGATCCGAGGCGGTGGTCTACTTCAATCGAGCGGTCGAGATTTCCAGCCGTATTGGCGACGAGAACCTGGATCGCTGGTCGGCCCTGCTCAACTTGGCCGAAGCGAGCGCTGAGGACGGCCTTCCCCGCTCGCAAACCGCGTACCGTCTGTCCAGGGTCGCCGAATTGACCTACGAATACGTCGCCCGGGACAAGCACTTCAACTGGCAGAGGACCGTCAAGGCACTCATCGGCCTTTGCGCCTCGTCCGCGCTGGCCATCCTGAGCCGCTGGCGCGACAGGGACTTTGGCTATTCCGAACGGCTTCTTCCGATAGCCGTGTGCAGCCTTATTCGAGCAAGGCGGCTTCCAGCCATCGCGCCAATCGCACTGTCCGGGCTGGACGCGGAGTGGGACCATCTCGATGACATCAAGAGGGCGGTCGAGGCGGAAACTGACCCCGATCGGCGGCGACTGGCCCTGCGAGTGGGCTATCGCTACATGCGAGTAGCCCCACACTCGGAGAAGACATGGGCAGGTATCTCGGAACTGGGTCGCGCGCACGGTGCCGACTTGCCGGACATCGATAGGCTGCTGGTGGCGGCGAGAGCGGCAGCCGCCGAGGAAGCCGCAAAGTCTGAGCCAGTATGTGCCCCCAGCGGCCAATACCAGCACAGGGACCCTGATTGGGACATGCTGTTCGACGGTGTTGATATTACGAATCCGGATGCTCTGAGGCGGACTTACTCGGAGTTGAGGACCTTCGATCCTCCGTACCTGCTCAGCGAGTTCTTAAAGCAAGGCTTCCAGCGCAGCGGCCCAAGTAGCGTGGCCGAATTCGTCCAAGCCATTGCTGCGTGGCCGGACTTCGGCATCTTCGAGCTGAGGGATCTCCTTGAGGCCGTTCCTGAATCAAGAACTAGGATGATTTCGCTTCGCCACGCCTTGCGCGACGCGACGCTGGCAGCATGTCGAAACAACCCTCAATATGCGCAGCGCCGCGGCTGGGGAAGCATCTTTCCATACGAGCGCCTGGTTGGTGGCAACATCGTCTCCGAGAACGAGGTCGTGAACGCCGCCCTGGAAGGGTTCACGGCTCAGATCGCCACGCTCGATGCTGGCGAACTCTTTCTGCTACTAGATCCATTGGCCTCCTGCCTCACGCCGGACGAAGCCGACGGCGTTCTGAACTTCGGGCTTGACCTGTTGGAAGACGTTCTGCGCCCTGAAGATGGCGACGGATCGTGGAACGACGGCCTGATACCTCCGCCCACCTGCGACGAAGCGCTTGCGGGCTACCTCTGGGTTGCGCTTGGATCGCCCAACGCGGCAAAACGCTGGGAGGCCGCACATGCCGTAAGGGCCTGCGTGGAATTGAGCTGGATGGGGTTACTGTCGGCGCTTGCGGCGCGCGCATCCACAGGTTTCGCTACGCCGTTCGCCGACCAGGGGCTGGTGTTCTACGAATGGCATGCCCGCCAGTGGTTGCTCATCGGCCTCGCGCGTGGCGCGCTCGAACGGCCCGCTGCCGTCCAGCCATTTGTCTCGCTCCTAATGGCATCAACGAAAGAAGAGCACGTTCTGCTCCGCCACTTTGCAGCCCAGACCTTGAAGAGGCTGCATGCAGCTGGTGTAGTGCCGGCCGAAGTCACTGCCGGTCTGGAGGCGATAAACGTGAGTCCTTTCCCCTTCAATGTTTATTCAGGGTGGCGTGGCGACTCTGAAGGAAACGAAGCTTCGGACGAATCGACGCCCACAGACCACGAGAAGTACTACTTCGGCTTTGACATCGGTCCCTACTGGTTTGCGCCACTTGGGAGGGCCTTCGGCATCAATGAGGATTCGGTCGAGCGGCGTGCAAGGCAGGTACTGCGCGAGCGGATGGGCGTGCAGTTCAATCATGCCCGGGACGATGCTCGCTATAAGCGGAAGATCTTCCGCGACCGCGACACCAGTCATTCACATGGCACCGTGCCTCGCGTGGACGATCTTCGCGCCTATTACTCGTACCACGCGATGATGATCGTGGCTGCGAGATTGCTAAGAACGCAGCAGGTCGGTAAGCGCGAGGACGGCCCGGAGAGCGATTTCGAGGAGTGGCTCGACGGTCGACTGTTGGCCCGCGATGATGGCAGTTGGGTTGCGGACCGCCGCGATCCACGTTTGACCGACGCACCTCCTAAGCCGCAGAGCTACGGCGATAAGACTTGGTGCTGGAGCGTGACAGCGGAGTACTTAGATCGGCAGTTACTCACCGATGATGGACTGCAAGTACTCTGGGGACACTGGAGTAGCGGCCACCGCGACGACGAAGAAACCGTCTCCGTCCGTAGCGCTCTGGTCGCAAGGGTCGGTGCTGCTGCGCTGCTCGCAGCAGTTCAAACGGCCCCAGACACCGAAAGAATCCATTTCCCATCTCAGGATGAGAGTGACGAACCGGAGACAGGCCTCTTCCGACTGGGTGGATGGGTGGTCAGCAGGAACAAGCCCACGGGCATTGACGAGTACGATCCATGGGGAGAAAAGCTCGAATATCCCGGTCCTGGGCCTGATCCTTCCATCGTGGATACGCTAGGCTTGACTCCAACCGACGATGGGCGACGCTGGGTGACGGCCTCTGGATCGATCCTTCGCAGCGAAACTTGGACTCAAGTCGTCGGACTCGGGCGAGAGCAGGAAACCGTTTCGGGAACCCGCCTGAGCGGCAACCGCAGCCTTCTGCACGAACTGTTGAAGGCGCACCCTCAGGACTGCCTAGTGCTCAGGGTATCCGTGCGCCGCCGGCCAACCCGCTACAATTCGGGCGAGGACGAATTTGAACCGTATCCGTGGCCCTACGTGCGCTACTACTTGATTGGTGAAGATGGAATCGCTCGATCGCTCAAAGGCCGTGATTGACCTCGGGAAAAAGCTTGTCGCCGAACTCAAACTCGGTGACGACATGATGGCTCAATGGATGGCGCACTTCATTGCTGAGCGCATGGACGCCGCCGAACGAGCCTCGCCAGAGGCGCTGGCTTCGGCGCAGGATATTTGCGCGCAGGCAATCTTTAGGCTGTGGGAGCACCGCAATAGCCTGCCGTCCCATATGCGGCCGTTCCGAGAGCTGGAGCCCTTGCTCCAGACTCTTGCCTCGCTCGACGTGGACAGCGGGCCTCGATTCCGATACATCCCCCAGTATCCGAGCGACCAGGAATTCGAAGCTCCCGAGATGCAGGGAAGTAATCTCCTCAAGACCGCCGTTAATCTGGACTACTCCGCGCGGGTGCTCATCCAGTACCTCCTCAGTGCCGCAGCCGACAGTGCGATCGACAAAGCAATTCCATGGCTTGAGGCTGCAATCGATGCCAAGGCTGACGCACTTTTGGAGCTGCGAGTCGTTGAGTTCGTTTCGGCCGGTGCAAAGCTACCCGGTGCCGATGAAGTCGCACGCGAAGCCTTGGTCGACAAGATTGAGAAGCTGGAGGCGTTTTCTCAACTGGCCACCGCTGTCGCCATGGAGTTCAGGAGTAAGCTTGATCTGGCCGCAGGGGATCAAGACAGGCACAGCACGGGCCTTTAGCGGTGCTGTAGCCCAGGTTCGTCATTAGGCTGAGCAGCGGGTTTCAGAGTGGAGCCGTCGCTTGAACGGCGGCTATTCCGGACGGGCGACCAGCAGCACTTGGCCGATACGTCCCTTCCAGCATCGCGTGCAAAAGCAGCCACCCGTCGCGTCGAAG
>CALKWL010000245.1 GCA_938004235.1 uncultured Gammaproteobacteria bacterium | reverse complement strand
GGGAAAAGGGGCGGGTAGCCCGCATCAAATGCCTGGGTAATGGGCAGGTGCCATTGCAAGCGGCCGGGGCACTGCTGCTGCTGAATGGGCAAGGACTACCGTTCCTTCCGTTCGCAAATGGAAGCACAGAGAGCGAACCGGAGGATTTTGATTTCGGGCTTTTTGCAATGGAGGCGAATAATGAGTAGGGTTCGTGGCAAGAAAACGGGAAAAAAAATACAAAACGTCAGCCAAGAGCGTGACCGCTATCAAACGCCACCGTGGGCAGTAACTCCACTACTACCATACATTGAGCATTTACCGGCCGTATGGGAACCGGCCGCAGGTGACGGGTTATTGGCTGGCGAGTTGAAGAGGGTTGGGCACCATGTGATCGCCAGCGAACTACTCAGGGGGCAGAACTTTTTTACATGGCACCCCGCAAGAGAGTGGGATGTGCTGGTGACAAACCCACCATTCTCTATCAAAGCGGACTGGATGGCGCGGTGCTACAGGCTACAACGGCCGTTTGCGCTGCTGATGTCGCTTGACTGCCTTGGCACCGCCGAGATGCAAGGGGTGATGAAGGGGCAGGAACTGGAAGTGATTTTCTTGGACAAGAGAATTAACTACATTGTGGATGGGGTGGTTCAAAATGGCGTGCCATTTGCAAGCTGCTGGTTTACGAGCGGGCTGGGTATCGGGCGGGAAATGACATTCGCTTCGGTGCCAGAACCATATCCGTTAGGGCAAATGGCGTTGTTTGACGAACCGGAAACTTTTGCTCAGCCGAGTTTGTTATTGGAGATGGGAATATGAAGAAACCAGACTTAATTGTTCTAAGCCACGGTGGGGGCGTGCAAACCCAAACCATCGCGGAGATGATAGTGTTAGGTGAGATACCAAAACCAGATGCCGCCATTTTCGCGGATACTGGTGACGAACCTGCCTATGTGTACAAACAAGTCGAATATGTGAAAGAAAGGTTGGGTACCGTAGGAGTTCCACTAATTGTGGTAAGCAATGGCAACCTGCATGACGATGTGTATGGAGGTGGACGCTTTGCGGCTATGCCGCTTTTTACGAAACTAGCACGCGCAAAAAAAAGACGCAGTGGGAAAAAGAAGGTTACACAAGACAACAGCTTGTTTCCGCTGTCTGACTACGACGATGACAGCTATGACGAATTTGGCGAAACATCCGGGTTTGGGGTCAGCGCACAAGTCTTGGAGACAGGCAGGATGAAGCGACAATGCACATACGATTACAAGATCGCTCCCATTGACCACGAATTGCGTGTGATGTTGTTGGAGATGAAACTTGCCAAACAGCGCAAAGACGGTTCCATAGTTTCTCTGAGACAAGCGCTCGTCGAAAACTGGATAGGTTACACCCTTGACGAGGTGGAACGTATAAAACCGGCTCGCCACAATTGGCAACGGTTTGCCTACCCGCTCATTGACCGCCGCATGTACAAATCCGACTGCATTAGTTGGCTAGAAAGCAACGGTTTACCCATTCCACTATCGTCAAACTGCCGCAAGTGCCCCGTTATCTCCAATTCACGCGCCTTGCAAATGATGGCTAACGACCCCGCTGGGTATGAAAATCGCCTGCAATTTGATCGCGATCTGCGTAATGGTACGCTGAGAATTGCCGCATCTGCAAAGGGGAAGTTGTTTGTCAGCCCCCAGCTAATACCACTGGAAGAGGTTGATATTTTGGCACCAGACCAGCCATCGCTACTCACATGCCAAAATAGCATTTGTATGACATGAGCAACGACATTTACGCCTACTTGATGCAAACAAATAACCATAACCGTGACACATGGGAAGCGAACGGGATCGGCCACTTGTATCCTTATGGTGGTAAGAAAGATCGGGAAGGAACGGCCGTTACATCATCGCCCGACTTGCCCGAAGCGGCCATTCAGCAGCAGGTGATCGATCTGCTAGTGGCAGCGGGATGGCTGGTGCTGCGAATCAACAGCGGCGGTGCGGTGCTTGGGGGCGAAGATAATGCCCGGTTCGTGCGCTTTGTGTCTTGGCAATGCGCTGGCTACGGCAAGGAAGATTCTGGCGTGCCCGACCTGGTGGCCTTCAAAAACGGCAGTTTCCTCTTTCTTGAGACAAAGACCGCCACGGGGCGCGTGCGTGAGTCGCAGCGGCGTTTTGCGGCCGCCGCCAGCAGCACAGGTAACGAGGTTGCTTTTGTACGCAGTGTGGAAGATGTCGCACTGTTTCTGGAAAACGTAGAACTATGAGCAAGGGTACACTACCTCTCTCTCTTGAAAGCGCAGATCGTATCATGTTGCAGCTAATAGAAAGATTTTCCCCTTACTGTGAGCGCATTCGCGGCGCAGGGAGCTGGCGGCGCGGCAAAGAGACGGTGAATGATTTGGAGATCGTCGCCATCCCTCGCGTTGCCGTCACCCAAACAGACTTGTTTGGTGGCGCGGTCAAGGAAGAAAACACCCTGTTATCCTACTTGGATGAACTTGCGAACGGCCGGCACATCCAAAAAGGAAGTAGCTGGGGGAAGTTGGCGCGGTACTTCACCATGAAGGTTGGGAAAACGGCCGTTTCTGTCAATATATTCACCACCTTGGACGGTGGCGCATGGGGCGATCTGCTGCTGCTGCGAACAGGCAACGCACTGTTCAGTAAAACGATGTTCAGCCAGCAGGACGAAGGCGGTGTGCTTCCTCGCAACATGCACCACGTTGGCGGGAAACTGTGGCGTGATGGCCGCGTGGTGCCGTGCTACGAAGAAGAGGACTATTTCAATGAGGCTGGGGTTGGTTACATTCTCCCCAAACACAGAACGGATGATACCGCTAACGCATTGGCGGTAACTTTCAGGAACTAACACATGTTAGGGCGGCGGCAGGGTGAGGCTCTGGCAATTGGAACTCGGCCGCCGCCCTAACATCAGCTTTAAGCGGACGTGGCGAAAGACGGCCACACCACTTAAGCAAAGAACGGGCGACGATGGAAGAAAAAATCTACGATTTACGACAAAATGATGATTCATTGCGTCGTTTGTTTCAAGAAATTGAACCGCGACATGGCGTTACGTGGCGGACAAGGAAGCATAGTCTCAGCGGATTTGAAATGACCGATGATAGGGCAAGCGAGTTTATAGGTCGCCACAGTACCAGCGATGTATTACTGGCTGTCATTTTTGATTACGGAGTGACGGTTTATTTGAGCGATTCAAGCGATTCAGTGGCAGGAAGAAGCACATGAAAACAACAGTGACGCTAGTAAAAAAACTGGAATTCCCGGTTGGAGAAACGGTTCATTACGGCAATGCCGATACATGGCTGGCATTGTGTGGTTCTGGCTGGCTCCACGCCAGCAACGATCCGTCAGATGTAACCTGTATGGAATGTTTGGCGATTTTAGAGCAACGTGAACAGGAATACGAGTTGGAACTCAAGAAGGGCATCGCGCCCTAACTATGCTTACAGCCGACCGAGGACGGCGGCTGAAGCGAGTGATAGATTTACACAACGCTAGATTTGAGGAACGATACTTAGAAGTTGCGCCGCAGTCGGCACAATTGGTAATTGCCGACCTGAATTATGGCATAACTGATGCGGAGTGGGATGCCCGACAAAACCTTGACGATTTCTGGATGGCCGCCGATCACGTTCTTTCACCAAGCGGGGTTGTTGCCGTGTTTGCGTCTGGCACTTTTACATTTGATGTTTACAACAGTCGTCCAAACTGGTATAGGTATGATATGCCCTGGATCAAGAACAAATCCACTGGATTCCTAAACGCGGCCAAAAGACCGTTATTAAGGCATGAGTGGGTGCTAATATTCTCGGCCTCAAAGAATGGGTTTTACAACCCCGTCCCGACCTATTCGCCTACCAAGTCGGCGAGGGCGCACCGCAAAGCCCCGCGAAGTGCAATTTACGGTGGCGAAGATCGGCCAACTACGTACAAAGGCAAGAGTAACTTTAGGAATCCGACCACCGTGCTTGAGTTTGATGTGGTCAACAACGACAGTCCTGACCGTATACACTCGTTTCAGAAACCGGTTAGGCTGATAGCGAGACTGCTTGAGCTTTACACAAGACCAAACGATCTGGTTGTGGACTTCACTTTCGGCAGCGGGGCGACTGCCGTAGCGTGCATTCAAAAAGGACGCAATTTTTGGGGCTGCGAAGAGATGGAGAAACACTACACGCCTGCGACAAAGTGGATAAATCGCATTCTCGCTGCTTACGATGGGACAAGCATGGCGTGCGCCACAGGAGTGGTGAATACCGCGCTTAACTTTGGGCTGTTCTCTTCACTGGAAGATAACTATGAATGAGCAAACCATGCAAGGTGTGCTAATGCGCTGGGCCTTAGATATTAAACAGCACAAAGTTGCGCTACCAAATATTAACGGAATGTACCCGTCATGGGAGGCGGACTTACTCGCCGTCACAGCAGCGGATTTAGTGCATGAATTTGAGATAAAAATTACCCGCTCTGACTTTCTCGCCGACGCAAAGAAGGAGCGTAAGCATTGGTGTCTTTCTTGCCCTGAGATGTGTAAAGTCCCAAACTATTTCTGGTACGCAATTCATGGATTTTCGTTAGACGAAAACGACGTGCCGCCATATGCAGGTCTGATCGTTGTAGAAAAAACGGGGTTCACTTTTCCTTACGCTGTGAATGTTATAAAGGTTGCCCCACGCATTCACGGCGAAAAAATACACAACCGCGACAAAAGAAGTATGGTTACATGGTTGTCTTATAAACTCAAAAAGGCTTATTTACAGCAGTATGTGCAGGACTAAACATGACTAATTTCCGCAAAACATTATGTGATTATCCGGGGGGAAAGGCCACGCATATGCCAGAGATACTCCCCAATGTACCTAAAAAAGCCACCGGTATCATCGAGGTGTATGGCGGTGCCGCCAACCTGCTGCTTGCCATTGGCAAACGGCCGTTGAAGGTCTACAACGACATGAACGGCGACATGACCAACCTCTTCGCCCAACTCCGCGATCTGGAATCCGCATCAGAACTTCAGCGGATGTTAACCTTCACGCTGTACAGCGAAGAGAGCTTGCGCCAAGCACTGGCTACTTGGCACGATATGAGCAAAACGGCCGTTGAGCGGGCATGGGCAACATTCGTGATTCTGCGTATGGCGCGTTACCCGTTCACAACGGGGCAAGAGGGGTTCGCCCGCGCTTCACAGTATCACGCCAATGAGGTGCGTGGCGGTGGAAAAACCTCGCCAAGCAAACTTTTCCCATCTAAAGTTGACCGCCTTTGGGAACTGGTGAATGAAATTCGCACTTGGGATGTTCCCTGTCAATGCGAAGCCGTAACCGTTATCAATGCCTTTGATCGGCCGGGGAACCTGCTGTACTGCGATCCCCCATATCTGCGTAAGCAGCGGGGGCGCAATAGTGACGCTCCACTGTACGGGGTGGAGATGATGGGCGAGGGGGAACACATGGCATTACTTGACGCGCTCAAACGTACCACAGCCGCTATGCGGCTGGTGTCGCATTATCCCTGCGAATTGTATGATGCGCTGCTGGGGGCGGGATGGACGCACCACACCTACCAGGCGGGCACAAACGGCAAGCCACGTGAAGAGAGACTGTATATCTGCCCGCGAACGGCCGTTGCGCTACAGCACGACAAGAGGCGCGGGGCTGGGCAACAAATGGTAATGAGTGCAATTATAGAGGCAATTACTTGAGAAGTACCCTTGAACAAAAAGCCCCCAATTGGGGGCTTTTTGTTACTGCAACCTGTGCCACGTTGATAAATTGCTGTCATGCCTTATGCGTGCAACCTGACCCTGTGTAGTTAAGTTAAAGTTCCCCAAGAAGAAACCGTGAACATTTCCCGCCACGGTCACGGCGTTTCCTGTACCGTCTGTCTTGATGATGGTGATTTCCTGCTCTCGCCCACTAGGATTTGAGTTCAAGTCTGGCACCGTCACGGTCACGGCTCCACTTGTCGCGTTCACCGTGACAAATGTTTGACAAGCCTTCAGGGTTCCGCTGGCGGTCAAGTGCGCGTTGTTGATCAATGGCCGCCAGCGGCGATCACCGCCAACAACATCCACCCGTATGGTATCGGGCAGCGTTATCGCAGCAGGCAACCCGCCACAATTGACAAATAGAATCGCTCCGCTATCGGATGCGATACCACCAGACAAGTCTATGGTACTGTTCAGCGAGTAGCAGTTCACAAAAGACACGGGGCGGCACGGGGCACCGCTGCCGCTGAACTCAAAAACCTTTTCGGTGATGACATGGTAAAACCCCAGGGAAACCCCATCAGCATTTTCCAGCCCTATCCGGGCACTGCCGAACGCCGTATTTGCCTCATTCAAATACATTGTTCCGATAACACAGTTTCGCGCCGATCCAGCCGCCGTGGCGTTATCCCCCAGCCGGAATTCGTAATCTGCCGTCCCTGCCGTGTTATTGTTCTCAACATAAAAGTTCCCAAAGTTGTTTCCCAGCACGCTTGAGTTCCACGTAAAGGCCCCTTTTTGGTTCGATTCTATATATAACTCACCGAAGTTGTTTCCCCATCCGCCTTGAAAGGCTACAGCGTAGTCGCCACCGTTTTCCCTTGATACCAAGAAACTGAACTGATTCGCATTCAAGCCGTTCATCTCGATCCCGGTATCTCCGTTGAGATTCGCCATAAGCCCGTCTACATTACAACCGTAACAGTCCGAAAGTACGATTCCTTTGCCGCCGCAGTTTGTGACGTACAAATTGGACATAGTTCCTTTTATGTTGCTCGTAACCGAAAGACCCGTTTGGCCTGCCTGGGCACTGTTTCCAAGAATATAGAAATCTCTCAGGTGTACCGCAGTCTTTGCAGCAGCCATATTGACGTTGAAAATCACTGAGTCCGAGAACGAACTGCCATCCAGCACAGTGCCCCGTTTCCACGTGGTAAACCACGGGTAAACACCACCTGTGTTGTGCGTTCCTCGCCCACGGACATTGACGAGTTGCGCCCGGTCGTCAGACTGCAAGGAGATGGCTGTGGCAACTGGATACACCCCAACAGGAAGCACGATCTCGATCCCTAAGTTTTTTGTTCTGGCATACGCCCGGTTAATCGTCGCCCCAATGTCTGTGAAGATTTCCGAAAAACCAAACCATTCTACAGGCACCGAACCTTCAGTGAACAGAACGAACGAGCCTGACGCATGAGACAGTGTGGTAGCGTAACCCGATCTAAAGTTGATAATCGTGCCGCTCACAGAAGCGACAGGTATTAACTCACAACCCGTTCCTCCTGCATTGATGGCAGCAAACGTTCCCGGCACAACCTTACCGGGAACAACGCTTAATGAAATGCTGGTCGCGCCCGACGACACGGCGGCAGCCAGCCTGTAGCCGTCTGTTAGATCGTCCACTCCCTCTACTTGATAAACGGCCGTTCCGTCATCTATCCCCCCGCTGCCAATTTGACTAGAAACAGTAATCTGTGTGCTAGAGTCAACCGATGCAATAGTGTTGTATTCAATACTTCCCCCGGACAACGCATAGGCAATTGTCGCCCCTG
>CALKWL010000244.1 GCA_938004235.1 uncultured Gammaproteobacteria bacterium | reverse complement strand
GGGCGAACATCGCCCGACTGACAAAGAGTGCATGACGTTTTGGGTCAATGCAATCGTCTGGGATGCGACAAGTACCAACGATGAAGTATTTGAAGCCCCTAATCGCCGCCCTGGTGACTGCACTACCCCTGGTTCTCACAGGTTGCGGCGGGGATAACGTATCAACCGAGCAGCGTCTTGACGCTCTCGTCGCCGACATCATGGCCAAAGAGGCGCCTCCGGGCATGATTCTCGGCGTGTGGACGCCCACGATGACCTATCTCAAGGCGGTGGGTGTCGCTGATATTCCGTCGGGCGCGCCGATGAGCACGGACATGAACTACCGCATCGGCAGCCAGAGCAAGATGTACATCGCTACGGTCATCCTGCAGATGGTTGATGAAGGAAAAATCACGCTGGAGGACAAGGTCGCAAAACACATCACGGGTGTAACTGATGGTGAAAAAATCACCATTTTCCAGCTCATTACCAACACCAGCGGCATTCCGAGCTACTCCGAGGACGCGGCTTGGATGAAGGCTCTATTCGCCGACCCGACCAGGGTCTGGGCGCCGTGGGAATTGGTCGAGGTCAGCAACAAAATCAAGCACCCCTTCGACCCAGGCAAAGGCTGGCACTACAGCAATACCAACTTTGTCATTCTCGGCCTGATTGCCGAGGCCATCGACCACCAACCCGTCGAGGACATTCTGTATCAACGCTTATCCAAACCCTTGGGACTGCGCGTAACCAGCCTGCCGCTCGGCACGGCTCTGCCTCCACCCTCGCCGCATGGTTACTATGAAAGCGGCGAGAAAGGCGCGCCTCGCTTGGCCGACTATACGGTGCAATCACCTTCATGGGGCTGGACAGCAGGCGGCATGCTCGGCAACGTCGCCGAGTCGAAGGCATGGATCGAAGCCGCCGTCGGCGGCGGCCTGCTTTCGGATGCCATGCAGGCCAAGCGCATGTCCACATGGGTGGACGCCCAAACCGGCGCACCGGGCGCGACTTCGGGCTATGGCATGGGCATAGGCAACAGGGATGGCGTCATCGGGCATACCGGCTCACTGCCAGGCTGGACATCGGGCGCGTACCGCATCGTGGATCGGGATGCGACCGTCGTATTTTTCTTCAACTTGCAATCAGAAGTCAGTGATCCGGCGGCGCGCTTGCTTGCAGAAGTGACCGACATCGTTCGCGCTGCCCCGTAGAAGCTTGCTGAAATCGTCTCGCAGTACTTCAAATAATCGTCGCCCTCAACAGGACACATATGGACTCTGATCGTTACAACCGAGGCCTGGAAAAACTCAGGGAAATGGACGGGCGCAAAGGGGAAGAGGCTGTCGAGGCAGTAAAAGCCATTTCCCCCGATCTTGCGCGCTACATCATCGAATTTCCGTTTGGCGATGTTTACTCGCGCGGCGTTCTGTCGCTTAAGGAGCGCGAAATCGTCACCCTCTCGGCGCTGGCCGCGCTAGGCAACGCGCTGCCGCAACTCAAGGTGCACATCCATGGCGCGCTCAATGTCGGCTGCACACGGCAGGAAATCCTCGAAATCATGATTCAAATGGCGGTGTACGCCGGTTTTCCCGCCGCGCTCAACGGCACGTTTGCCGCGAAGGAGGTTTTTGCCGAGCGCGATGCGGCAGGCCAGGAGAATTGATCGACGGTCACCGCAAAACCGTGAAAAAGCCCGTTTCTACGGGGTTTCCGCCGACGGTTCGCCAGCCGCCCCCAACCACGCCAACGCGCCCCGCCCCGCCGCATAACCGCTGGCAAAGCAGGCGCTGAGCAGGTAGCCGCCGGTCGGCGCATCCCAATCGAGCATCTCCCCGGCGCAAAACACGCCGGGCTTATCGCGCAGCATGAGTCGCTCGTCCACGGCTGCAAACATCACCCCGCCCGCCGTGCTGATCGCCTCGTCGATGGGGCGCGCGGCGCTCAGGCGCAGCGGCAAGGCCTTGATTCCCGCCGCAAGCCGCGCCGGGTCGCCGAGCGCCGAGGCCGGAAGCAGCTCGCGCAGCAGGGCCGCCTTGACGCCGTGCAAATTGAGCTTGCGTCGCAAATGCTCGGA
Organism: uncultured Gammaproteobacteria bacterium; assembly: GCA_938004235.1. Taxonomy (GTDB): domain Bacteria; phylum Pseudomonadota; class Gammaproteobacteria; order Halothiobacillales; family Halothiobacillaceae; genus Thiofaba. The sequence continues at coordinate 3,579 of CALKWL010000244.1, read as the reverse complement.
CAGGCTGCGCGCGCCGCGTCCTTGTTGCAGCGCCGCTCTGACCGCATCGGGACTGTGAGCGGGCAAAAGATCGAGGTGAATCCGCGCTTCTCCATGCGCCGCCAAATCGTGACGCAGGGCGGCCGATAGGGCGTAAATCGCACCGCCCTCCAGCCCGTACTCGGTCAGCATCAACTCGCCTTGCAAGCGTGTCTGCCGACCGTGCGCATCGGTATGGCTCACCACCACCGGCTTGAGCGGCTGCCCGGCATGGCGCGTTTTCAGAAAATCGCGCCAGGCGCACTCAAAACCGCAGTTGCTCGGCTCCAGCGGCGCAATGTCCACGCCCTGCTGCCGCAATAGCGGTGCCCAGGCGCCGTCCGAGCCCAGCCGCGCCCAACTGCCGCCGCCCAGAGCGAGCACCACGGCATCCGCCTCGACACGACGCTCGCCCTCCGGCGTGTGGAAAAGACAAGCGCCGGATTCGTCCCACCCAAGCCAGCGATGACGCATATAAAACTGCACCCCGCTCGCCCGCAGGCGGTGCAACCAGGCGCGCAACAAGGGCGCGGCCTTCATCTCGGCGGGAAACACGCGCCCGGAGCTGCCGACGAAGCTTTCCACGCCCAGTCCGTGCATCCACGCGCGCAAACGATCCGGCGGAAACGCGCGCAACAGGGGCTCGATCCAGCGGCGCGATTCGCCGTAGCGCGTTACAAAATCCGCGAACGGCTCGGCATGAGTGATATTCAGCCCGCCCTTGCCCGCCATGAGAAACTTGCGCCCGGCGGAGGGCATGGCGTCGAACACCTCCGCCCGCGCACCACCCGCCGCCAGCGCCTCGGCCGCCATCAAGCCCGCCGGGCCTGCGCCGATCACGGTGACGCGCATGATGCCGTTTTCCACAACCACACAAGCCAAAACCGTTTTTTAGCCACAGAGGACACCGCGCGCACAGAGAAAGCGGAGCGGACACACGCCCCTATTTTCGTCTCCGTGCGCTCTGCGGCCAAACCAATCATCAACCCGGAGGCCAGTGCATCTGCCGCCCGCCCAACAGATGCAAATGAATGTGATACACCTCTTGCCCACCCGCCGGATTGCAGTTGAACAGCGTGCGATAACCCGCTTCGGCCACGCCCAAATCCGCCGCGAGCTGCTTGGCGACCAGAAACAGGCGGCCGATCAGCGGCGCATCCTCGGCGCCGACGTCATTGAGCGTGGCAATCGGTTTTTTCGGAATAATCAGAACATGCACCGGCGCCTGCGGATTGATGTCGTGGAAGGCGAGAACCTCGTCGTCCTCGAACACAATCCGCGCCGGAATCTCCCTGCGGATGATCTTGCTGAAAATGGTTTCACTCATGCGTAAAGACTCCTGATTGCTTAACCTGTTGACTCAGCTTGATGAAGTTTGAATTGTTATCCAACATCTTGAGCGTAGGAGGCTCGTCTCAAGCCCATGTTTTCATGGCCGAATCACGCCGATGGCATCGCGCCGAGACGGCGCTCCTACACGCTAAGCCGGACGCCGATCATTCAGCGCCCTTGCCAAGGTTCCGCCATCGACAAACTCCAGCTCGCCGCCCATCGGCACGCCCTGCGCCAGACGCGTGACAGCGATGCCGCGCGCATGACACATGGCGCTGATCACATGCGCCGTCGTTTCGCCTTCAACCGTGCTGCTGGTGGCCAAGATGACTTCCGTGATTTCGCCCGTATCCAGACGCGCTTCCAGCTTATCCAGCCCAAGCTCACGCGCGCCGATGCCGTCGAGCGGACTCAAGCGCCCCATCAAAAGGTAATACAAGCCACGATAGGCGCCGGAATTTTCCAGTGACCACTGATCCTGCGGCCACTCCACCACACATAACTGGCTGCGGTCGCGCTGCGGATTGCGACACAGACCGCACACGGGCTCTTCGGTCAGGGTACGACACTCAGCGCAATGCCCCACCCGCTCGGCAGCGGCGTCCAGCGCACGCGCCAAACGCCGCGCCGCCTCACGGTCGCGCTGCAACAGATGCAAGGCAAGCCGCTGCGCCGACTTCGGCCCCACGCCGGGCAAGCGGCGCAGCGCCTCCATCAATTCGTTCACCAAAGGCGAGAGCTGCATAACCTGCCCCGTGTTTTAGGCTAGAACGGCAACTTGAAGCCAGGCGGCATCGGCATGCCGGCGGTGACACCGGACATGCGCGTCTGGGTTTCCTGCTCGATCTTGCGCACCGCATCGTTCATCGCCGCCGCAAGCAAGTCCTCCAGCATTTCCTTGTCATCGCCCATCAGACTCGGGTCGATGGTGACGCGACGCACTTCATGCCGCCCAGTCATAATGACGCTCACCATGCCGCCGCCCGATACGCCGGTAACTTCCATCGTGGCCAGCGCCGCCTGCGCTTTTTGCAGGTCTTCCTGCATTTTCTGCGCCTGCTTCATCAACTGTCCCATTCCACCTTTTATCATGGCCTTACCTTCCCCATTAAAACAATGTGTTAATTCCGATCCAAATCGAGCGGTCGCACTGTGTCTTCAAGCAGGCGCGCCGCATAGCCTTCCTCCAACGCACGCACCAGCGGGTCGTTACGCAAGCTCTCCAAGGCCTGCTGCTGGCGCGCATCCTGCGCCTGCTGGCGCAATTGCGCAGGCGTCGCCTGCTCGGGCACGCCCTCGAGCAGCTGCACACGCGCCTCGCCCGCCAAACCGAGGTACTTGCCCAACGCAGCGGCCAGCGATTTTTCACTCACCCCCGAACGCACGCTGGCATGACTCGCCGGACAACGCAGGGTGATTTTATCCCCGTCCTGCGCCACCAGCTCAAGGTTTTCAGCCAGTTGCAAGGCCATACCTCTGAGCCCCAAGCGCGGCAATACATCGTGCCAATCACCCAAAGGACGAATGGACTTCAGCTGTGCTGGCGCAGTCTCCTGAGGTTGCAGACGAGCCTCTGCCTCGGTTCTGAGCGTGGGAGCCGGCATGGGTTCCGACACTTTGTTGACGACCGGTGCGCGCTCCACCGACGTACTGGCTCGCGTCGTCGCCACGCCCGCCGCCAGCAAAGCCGCCTGAATCGCGGCTTGGGGCGCACTGCGTGAAACACCTGGCGGAGCGGCTTGAGCATGGGGCGCCGCCTCCTGAGGCTGCATGCGCGGCGTGACAGGCTGACCCTGTGGATGGCGTTGACTGCCTGCAATCTGCACGGCAGGTGCGTCCTGCCCCGCGCCGGTCTGCGGCGTAAACGCCAACATGCGCATCATGGTCATTTCCAAGCCCAGACGCGGGCTCGGTGCCAGAGGCAAATCACGTCGACCATGCAGGGCAATCTGATAGAGAAGTTGCACGGCATCCGGGCTGAATTGTGCGGCAAACTCGGCGGCGAGTGCCGGTGACGCCTCAAACAGCTCCGCATCCGCCTCGGGCATCAACTGCCGCACCGCCAGCGCATGAAACAGCTGCAACAGCTCAGCCAAGACCTCGGCATAATCCGGCGCACCCTGCGCAAGCTGGCTCATGGCGGCGAACAATGCGGGTGCATCCTGTGCCGACAAGGCCGCCACCAAGATCGGAAGAGCGTCGTGTAGGGAAAGAGTGTAGATCTCGGTG
>CALKWL010000243.1 GCA_938004235.1 uncultured Gammaproteobacteria bacterium | reverse complement strand
CTTGAGCCACCGCCCCAGGAAAAGGTTCGGCCAGAAGTGTTGCCCGGAGTGGTTTCTCGGCGTTTTCTGCGGAGTTAGAGAGGCGTGAATGCGGGCTGGCGACGATTTCGCCGACATTCAGATACGGGCTGCCATCACGCTAGCCAGAGCTGGCTAACCAGATCAGGACACCCCCAAGATACAGGCCTTCACCCGCTCCTCAGGACCGGGTAGGACTGGGAATTCCCGAAACCTGTGGAGTACCTGATCGGTCAACCATGGCCCCTGAGCGAGCAATTCTTTGCGAATATCCTTTAGCAACAGGGGGCGCGACCGCTTACGCTGGGTCAGCATCTCGAACCAGACCGGGCGAATCACATCGAGCCACCGGCCTGCCACTTCATCCCAGTCGGGCTGGTAGCCAGGGAGGTTGCGGTCGAGCATCTCCATGATATTTACCAAGTGGTCGACATCTTGTTGCTTGCTCGCCGCTCCGGCGTCATCCGCTAGTTTCTCAACAACTATCCTCATTTCCTCCAGCGCCCGCTGCTTACGCCGTGGAAGCAACGACCGCTCAGCCTCGTCCAAGCGATTAAGGAATTCCGTCAACACGGATGCACTGTGCTCATCAAAGAAGAGATTGCCCGTCTCATCCGTCAAATGCTCCCTCAGTGCGGCACATACGTTGCCAAGCTCAGTTACTGGTGCCCCCTTCAAACTCGGCAACAGGATCCATCGCGGCGCCCCGAAGCCACCACCGGTCAAACAAAAGAATGCCCACGGCGCCTTCGATCGCACCACGCTGACCCGGGACAAGACCCGCGCCGAGATATGACGATATCGCTCGTACACATCTGGAGGAACCAATGCGACGGGGCCCTGCACCAATTGCCGCACCGGCTCGAATGCGTCCTGAATGCCGTCCCACGCCCCTATCTCCGCTTGCCTTTCAAAATCCTCGATTACCTTCTCGGTCCTCACAGGAGCCTCATGTCGCTGCATCGCATCAGGAAGCGGCATGTTTGAGCCAAGTAGACTCTCAACCGTCTCATACCGCTCGATAAACCTTTCATCCGTAGAAAGCGCGAACTCCGGCGCATCTTCGGGCCACCAGGCTTCGATGATCTCGTGTGGACTATCCATCCGGTCGACACGACCGACTCGCTGCTCGGCAATCCGCACCACGGTGGGCATATCCAAATGGACCAGTGCCGACGCCTGCTGCAAGTTGACACCCTCCGAAAGGCTATCCGAGCAAAGGCCGATAGTTCGCTTCTTCTTGGAGCCCAGGCGAAATGTCTCCATGGCAGAGGCACGCTCCGAGTCTGCATCCCCCGTCGCCACGACCACGCTGACTTTGTCCGCCATCTCTTCTATCAGCTGCCGTATCACGGCAAGCGTTATTGGTCGCCCATCGAAAGCCAGAACCAATTGATGAGTTTTTAGAAGACCTATCAGATGTGAGGCCTTCCGGCGCTCCCGCTGATCACTCAGCCGCATGACAAGATCGAGAATCGCCCCATAGGTAGCCGCATCACGCTCACAGGCTGCTTTGTGTGCAATCGGGTCCGTCAACCAATCCGGCAATGCGACCCCCAGCTTATTCTTGGGTGGACTCCCGGCGATTCTTCCCAGCTGGCCCAGCACATCACCTGTTGCGTTTGATTTCTTGAATCGCTTGATGCTCAGTCGCTCAATGGCCTGATGCGTGCCGACCAGATGTTCAACAAGCGCCGCCCGCGAAGAACGTAGAGATGAGGTAACGACGTAGCGCGCGAGCTTCTTCGCCGAATTCAAGCGCCCCTGCAGAAAGCTCTGTTCCGACACGCCTTGCTGCCGCAAGATCTCGGGCATTTCGACGGGCTGCACAAAATGGGTCGCGCCGACCAGTTGATCTGCCAAGTCACGAATCTGCTGCGCTAGCTCGCGGTCATTGCCGGGCTCGTCCAGGGTGTACACGATGGGCTTGTGTCGTGGGAAGCGGCATCGGCGACCGTCTTTGTCTACATAGCGCTCCGGCTCCCGCTCAATCAAACCATTGAGCACCTTCTTGGTCCGACGCACGGTGAACCGCTGGATCTCTTTGCGCAGCGTTTCGATCTCCTGCTCGGTCAAGGAGCGATTTATGTTCCGGACCCCGAGCATCTTTTTGAACGCCTTGAGCGTTGATGGCTCAAGGTTATCGGCACCCAACATGTCAGCGATGCGCAGCAAGTCGACCACACTCTTGTTGATCGGCGTCGCCGTGAACAGCAACACATGATCAGCCATGTTGCGCAAAAGATGCTGTGTCCTCTGGGCCTTAAAATTGAGAAAGTTATGCCCCTCGTCCACACACATGATTTGCGCCCGGCGTAGCGCCTCAATCGTCAGCTCGTGACGACGGCTACGGCTGTGGCTCAGCTTGCCATGTGAGTAGGTATCCAGAGGCACTGCAGCCAAGTGCGACTCCATTTCCCATGAAGACTCGACCATCGGCGGACAGACCATGATCGCCTTGCCTTGGTGCAGCCTGCCCTTGCGCAGGATCTGATCCAGAATCGCACCGATAAGATGCACGCCCATGCGGGTCTTGCCCGACCCCGTGGCATCAGCAACCAATACGCTGCCTTGGTGCGAAAGGACATACAGCGCCTGAGCGATGCCCTGGCGCTGCGATGGCCAGAGGCTGGCGGCATCGGCAAGGTAGTCACCACGCAGATAGCGCTCGGCCCATTCACCTTCGAGCAACTCCGCACAGGCCCGGGCAAGGGCCTCTTGCCACGACACCACGCGCAGCAGTTGCTCCAACAAGGCGATGAGTTCGTCGCGATAGTCGCGCCCCATTGTCCAGAGGTTTTCAGCAATCTGCTTCAGCTCGGCGTAGCGAACGCGCTCCTGCGTCGCGCTGAACCGCGCATTGGCCTCCATCTGTAGGCGCAACCCAGATTCAGTGAAATTACTGGAACCAACTGTCGCGCCATCATCGCCCAGATAGATCTTGGCGTGCAGTGGCGTATGGCCTGGTAGATAACGCGCCTCGATGGTTCCGTCTTTCAAACGCTCGATAAAGTGCAGCAACTTCGCGCTGAGATGCAGCGACACGCCCCGCTCCAGCCAGTAATGCTCGACCTCGAACGGCAATGGCTTGCCGGTGAGTTCATATGTCGCTCGGCGTGAGGGATGTGGCTCGTGCCCTATCATCACGCGCGGTCGGCTTTCGTCTGGACAGGTCGCCACGAAATCGATCAACCGATCCAGTGATGCATACCCCGATACGAGCAGCGCAGATTGGGCACGTTTCAGGTCGGGCAAGACAACGTCTTTGACCTTACGGGCGTCCAGATTCAGCGGAAAGCGGTGCCCGTCTGGCCAGCTCAACCCCGCAGTGGTGGAAAGCGGCGATTGATCATCCGAAAAGAGGTCGACAGTGTAGCCTGGCGGCGGAGCTTCCTTGCGCATGTGCGACTGCCTAAATAGGCTCCTTGGCGGTCACCTGCTCGCTAATCAATTCGAGCACCCTTGTGGCCACGCCCGAACATGTATGGAGCCTAGGCCAATCGTAACGACCTTTCACCAGACTCCACTCGCGATCTACGGCATCGCTCATCGCCCAGGCAATAGTACCGGCGTTAGGTAGCATCGTGGTCCGAATGCTTGGGCCGCATAGACGACCAGGCGACGACAGCAAGCTTGCCGGACCCTTTTCCCATGTGCTTTCGATCCAGCATCCGTGCTTCGAACTCAAATTCCTCGCTAATCTTGACAACCAGGAGCTTGTTGAAATTTCCCTTTCGCTTGACCGAAACCTTTTCGTTTTTCTTTTCCGGCGTGATGGCTTTGATTTCGATGAAATCGTTGCCCAATCGACCATCAGAGCCTTGGGTTCTCGGCTTGTGGCGCTTTATTCCGAACGTGATTTCGGCGAAAAGCTCACCTAACTCGCCGAATACGGGCAAGTAGCGCCCTGTGACGTCCATGTAGTCTGCCGCAACGTCGACGAGATCCTCGAAGATTCGGATCAACTCAATGGAGGCTTCCGGGTAGCGCTGCTTTAGCTCTTGTTCATGCAGTTGCCCATTGATCCAATCCCAACTTATCCACTCTCCGTCGTCCCACACGGCATCGGCGGGCCCATCGATTATCCTACCGGTCATAGCACAGCGGTTTACCATATTCGCTCCCTGGACCCCATCGTGAATTATCTCGACTCTTCAATGAGTTGAATCAAGACAGGCAGAGTCTGCCCGTCTCTTCCGATATCGGCAATATCCAGCGAATCCCGAGGTGGCGAATTCGCAGGCAAGCCATCGTTCGGAATCAGTGGCTCGGAGGATCTGGTTGGCAAGCCCCGACTATCGTAGACACCCGGCAGCGTTAAACTAACGCAAACCAGAAGGTGTGGATATGAGCGGGAAACGCTACCCGGAAGAGTTCAAGGTCGAGGCGGTGAAGCAGGTCACCGAGCGCGGCTACAAGGTCAGTGAAGTGGCGCAACGTCTCGGGGTGACCAGCAAGAGCCTGGGCGACTGGATCAAGAGCTACGGTGGCCAAGGCAGCCAGCATCAGACGATCAGCGCTCAACAGGAGGAGTTGCGGCGCCTGAAGGCTGAGCTGCGGCGGGTGACGGAGGAGCGCGACATCTTAAAGGAGGCCGCCGCGTACTTCGCCAGCGAGTCAAAGCGAGGTACGCGTTCATAAAGTCGCGGCTCAACAAGTATTCGGTGGCAGCGATGTGCCGCGTCCTGGAGGTCCAGCGCAGCGGCTTCTACGCCTGGCTGAAACAACCGAAGAGCAAGCGTGCACGTGAAGACGAACGTCTGCTCGGCAAGATCAAACAGTTCTGGATCGAAAGTGGCTTCGCCTACGGCTACCGCAACATCGCCAAGGACCTGCGCGACACCGGCGAGAGCTGCGGCAAGAACCAGGTGTATCGGATCATGCGGTCAGCCGGTATTCGCTCACAGCGCGGCTACAAACGTCATCCTGGCTTCAAAGGCGGCAACGCCAGCCATGTTGCACCGAACACGCTGGACCGCCAGTTTGAGATCGACGAGCCGAACAAGGCCTGGGTCACGGATTTCACCTATGTCCGCACCCACGAAGGCTGGCTGTACGTGACTGTCGTCCTCGACCTGTTTTCACGCCAGGTCATCGGCTGGAGCATGAAAAACAATCCACGGGCGGATCTGGTCATCGATGCCTTGCTGATGGCTGTCTGGCGTCGTCAACCGAAGCAGCGGGTGCTGATCCACTCGGACC
>CALKWL010000242.1 GCA_938004235.1 uncultured Gammaproteobacteria bacterium | reverse complement strand
AGTCCAGGGCTTCGTACAGCTCGTCCGCATCCGCGTCCTCGATGCCAAGCTCCGCACCGAGCGTGCTCGATGTCCACGACCGTACCGTCCCGAGTTTCGATTTCGGCGACAAGACTCGCTCTGCGATCATCCCAAGTACCAGGCTGCGCTGACGGCTGTCCCGTGACGCAAGAAGCTCGGGAATGCCAAGCTTCTGCATCATCCCAAGCACCGCACGGACGTGGCCACACGGAAGGGTGCTTACGGCTTTGGATACATCCCGCGCAGGAACCATGCTCTCGCCGGAAAGCGACAGCTTCAGGACAGCAAGCACTTCGTCCGGAAGCATCGACAGATTGGCAATCGTCTCACTTTTTACCTTGCCGTCTTCCCGATACGAGCGCCGAAGAAGGTGACACTTGTACACCTTGTCCTTGTACTTCTTGTTAACCGTTGCGATGTGAATGCCGGATGATTTGCTTTTCATGCAACCGATAATAAGCACTTTTTCAACAATGTCAACAAATATCTTAACTATTTACTGCCTACTTTTTGCAGAGCATATTCGGTCATAATCCGCGTCTGCTCTGGATGGTTGCTATTTTTCAGACGGGGAACTCCGGTCTAATTGACGTTGGGCGGAAACTGGGCATTTACCGGCGGAACATCGTCATAATACACAAACCACGATCCGATTCCGTCTGTTACGCACGCCATCCAATATTCCTCGGTCCAATCTTTCAGATGCTGCCGGATGAAATTCCTGACGCCATCGGATAATGGGGAATCAATTTCAACCGACCAGGCTGTCTGGTTCTTTGACAACTCAATTTCATCATAAGGCCATGCTACAGCCGTCTCCACTTTACATGACGCATTCGGACTGCTGGATGCCCGGTGTCCCGCAACAACAATTCTGTCAGTCACAATCACTTCCGTATCTTTTGTGGACAGTGAAAACAAAGAATTGGCAAGTGAAACCAGATTTGCTTCTGGATTCTCAGTAAGGGTATTGTCATGGGAACATTCGGTTCCGGCACCGAAATCAGGCGACGCCGAAGCAATCAGGTTCAACCTTGGAAGATTGATGGAAATGTTCTGTCCCCCGCCATCAAGCATCTGGCCGCAAAGCAGATAACTACCACCGTCATCGACGGACAGGGAAGCGACATCGCAGAACATCCGCTCAAAAACATCATCCGGTACCCGACCTTTTCGCCATACCCGATATCCGTCTGTTCGAACGCTTGATTCGTCCATGAAAACAAATCGTCCGTCACCAAAAACATAGACTTCGAAAATGCCGTGGCGTAATCGGAAAAATTCATCCACTTCCGAATACATCATTCCTGCGTTTTCAACTGCGGCAAAAATAACCGCCGATTCGTCCAGCGGCAAAAAATCTTGGGAACACAACTGCTCATCCGCACATGCCACCACAACGGAAACCACCGCGATTACCAATGAATTCGCGACCCCTGTTACAAAGTTACGACTGATGACATGCATCCTAATCACCCTTTTCAAGAGTCGGTTGCAACAATTCCAAGGAACTAGTTTACGTCCATTGTATTCTGGCACGTCATAGTCATCAAAACCGTTTGCACTGCCGTCGATTCGGCAGTACTCCATACAGTTGACTGGAACGATGCGTTGTACCAGTAGTCAAATAAATTCGTGCCATTCACGTCAGCCTCTTGTTCTTGACGATTTGATGTGCCGTCAGAAAATGCGTTCCAAGCGGCAACAATCTGGGTTCGAGTATCCAGATTCAGGTTGTCACATCTGCTGAGCGCCGGAGGAAATGAGCAATCGATAGATGCGTCGTCCATATCCCAGAAGCCCTTAGCAACCAGAATTTCAATTCCTCGATTGTCTTCGCAAGAATCGCCCGTATCGGAATGAACAAGACTATTGGGCTCGAAATGGCGACCAGCCCAGCAAGGTGAGGAATTGATATTCTCAGAATCCCACCAAGACCTAATCGCGACATAATTGGCCCAGCCTTCGAAAGTAGCGACTTTATCGTACTCGGAAGTCTCAAATCCATGTCCGTTCTGCCCATTCTTGCGGTAATCATAAACGCCTGGGCCATTTCCCTCAAAGAGATGGCTTGAGAGCAAATGACCCTGTTCGTGACAAACCGCATATGGATCATCGGCATCGTGGTATGGCAACCAGATCGGATTATATCCCCATCCGCTCAAGAGGGTCCTACACCCGCAACCATCCCTGAGTCGCTCTTCTCCCTCCTCACAAGGTTCACAGTCGCCCTCGTCACAGTAGAGAATAGTGGCGTCTGGCATCCTGAAAGGAGACGCTGCCCCACCAAAAACATTGGTCGCGTGCAACGCAGAGTCGGCAATATTAGCCATCTGCGTCTCGTCGGAGGTTGCAGATGTGCTGATGTAGTTGACATTTGACAGCCAACAGATACTCCCGCTGGGGCAATCCAAGTAATGATTCCCAGGCCAACTTACAGATGCGGGACGATCTTCATTCGGAAAATCTCGCACATAAATCCATCCCTTTCCCGGAACACCATAATCCCACGTAATCGAAAAATAGGGATCAGGATTCGCTTCTCCAAGTTGGTAATCCTCCCCCTCCCACGGAAATGTTATACAGAATGGGCCGTAACCATTAACGCGCCAAGCTCCAATAAACTCGTCTTCATTTGAACCGGGATCATAATCCCAGACTTCAACCTGAACATAACCAGCATACTGATAGGTTGCCTGGCCGCAGGGGTTAATTAATCCCACTATGTCTTCGGGATTGCCACAACCATCGCAGTTCTGCCGAATATCTCTGAACATGATCGCCCCACAAACTGTTCGATCCGCAGCAAGCAACTCCGAAAATGAAAAAATCAAACAAATGAAAACAATTCCTGAAAACCGAGAAAAGTTAAAGATCCGATTCATAGACAGCACCTCAGCTTGATAGATTGGCCACAGGAACTGCCTGAATGTAACGACTTCTATCTATCCACGGAGCAATGCAATCTGAACCTTCGCAAGGACCGACTTCGCCATGGACAACATTGCATTTTCCTGTTTTCAAATCTCTCTTCAAACAACGGGACACCTCAGTCTCCGCTGTTCCAACAAATTCATCACTCGATAATAGACTCCAAGCAGAATCGCGAAAAACCACGAACGCCCTAACGTGCTTGGAATATCTTGAATGGCCGTTATGAGCAGAAACCAATATCGCCAACTCACATCGCAACTCAGAAACATCTCCAAGTGGCATTTCAAAAACGACGACTTCATCTGATGCCAGTATCTGTTGTTGGGTTAAGTTTAACGCGGCGCAATCACTGGACACCGACATAGTTACTTCGGAAGCCCTTTGTGTGTCTAAACCGGAGTTCCTCACCTGAAAATCATGTTTGAGCGAGCCGGGAAGCGCGGTAGTCATGATTATGGCCTATCATTTGTAGTCATGTAAACTGCAAACAAAATTCTTGACACGTCTATTTTTGGTCGATATTATCTGCGCATGTATGTTGCAATCGTACCAAACAGAAATTCGAAGCCGGCGATTCTGCTGAGGGAAAGCTATCGGGAAGACGGAAAGGTAAAGAACCGGACCGTTGCAAACCTGTCGCACCTTCCGCCGGAAATGATTGAGATGCTCAAGCTGGTTTTTGCCGGCAAGAAGGTGGTTCCGGCAGAGGCAGCGGGTCAAGCGGTAAGCACCCTTCCGTGCGGCCACGTCCGTGCGGTGCTTGGGATGATGCGGAAGCT
>CALKWL010000241.1 GCA_938004235.1 uncultured Gammaproteobacteria bacterium | reverse complement strand
GAAAAGGTTTCACCCAGCGCCAAGCTTTATCACCATGACAAATTCCTGCATTTCTGGGCTGATTATCCAAGCACCTACAACCTCAACCCATTTGCCCGTTTTGTGCACAACGAGGCTAATGGTTTAGCTGCGCAGGGGGCTTATTCATTCTCGATTGATGATTTTTACGGCAATTTCGGCGGCCCTGGTTCGACGCTGATTATTGATGTAGGCGGCACGTCAAATATGCAGAACAGAGAGCCCTTCGACCCCTATAAGCAATACCGTTCCGGACTTGGCACCGGCTGGCATCATGCAACGGTGTGCGGGCGGAACTACAGCCTTCCTGCCAGCGCTCCCGCAAATGTTGGTCTGAGCGCGCCGATCTCGTTCTGGAGTAATGGCGAGAAGAAAAGCGATTGTGAAGTTCGCCTGTTCCCGACAGCCGATGAAAGCAAATATGTTGCCTTCAAGTTGGAAGAAGTGACGTTCAACGTGGTTGACAGCTATACCGGCAAGACGCACAGCGTCCAGGGATTGAGCGGCGTCTACGCAAGCCGGTTTGGCGACCCAGTGCCTGCCGATCCCTATTGCACTGCTCATTCGACCGTAGACAGCGGTCTGCTGAATTCAAAAGGTCTCTGTCGATCCAACCTTTCTGCAGGAACCCTCAATCTTGACTATGTCGGGGTTTCGAATGAAGCATGCAAGGGTAAGGACTACGAGGCGACTTGCGGTAAACCACTGGTCAATCTGAACATCCCATCATTCAACTGAGCATGGCTCGCCTTATCAGCAGGATAGGGCGGGCTGCATCTATTGGGTGACGCGAGGCTTACGGGGCGTGTGATTCAGCATTTCCTCAGCGAGCTTGCGCGTTTGTGCGGTGATATTGACGCCGCCGATCATGCGTGCCAGCTCGTCGATGCGCGCGGCGGCATCCAGCGGCGTAAGCTGGGTACGGGTGCTGGCGGCGTCCTGTTGTTTGCGCACGCTAAGATGGTGATGCCCTTGCGCGGCAACCTGGGGGAGGTGGGTGACGCAAAGCACCTGACGTTCGCGGCCTAGCTCAGCGAGCAGACGGCCGACGACTTCAGCCACTCCGCCGCCGATACCGGTATCGACTTCGTCAAAAATCAAGGTTTCGGCTTCGCCCTGGGTGGCGGTTTGCACGCGCAGGGCGAGACTGATGCGCGAGAGCTCGCCGCCGGAGGCAACTTTGTTGAGCGCTTGCAACGGCTGGCCGGGGTTGGTGGTGACCAAGGCTTCAACGATATCAAGACCGTGGGCGCTGAATGGGGCGTCCGGCTCATGTTGCACGCGCAGTTCAAACTGGGCATGGGGCATACCGAGGCCACGTATGGCTGTGGTGACGGCGGCGGCGAGTCGGGAGATCGGAAGAGCGTCGTGTAGGGAAAGAGTGTAGATCTCGGTGG
>CALKWL010000240.1 GCA_938004235.1 uncultured Gammaproteobacteria bacterium | reverse complement strand
AAAGCGATGACGGTTACAACTTGGCTCGCGGCCACCCACCACACCCACTACCTGAAAGGAGTTGAAGATGGGTGGCGAACTAATCAAAGTTCAGGTTAAGACCACCAGAACACACAAGCAGACGCCGCAGAGGGTGAATAACTCCAATACATACGCATTCAACGTGAAGCGGCGTGGCAAACTGAATAGAGGCGCTCATTCATCTGAAAGCTGCCATATCTTCGCCCTAGTCGCGTTAGACGAAAAGCAAATAGGGTACATGAAAAACGAAGACATAAAACAAACAATGTTTTTCAGGGTTGAGAGTTTGCGCGGAACTTATCGCGATGAAAATATAAATACTCCTGTTCGCGGTAGATACCTGTCAGATTTAAGATTTGAGGATGCGGTATGCCAAAAATAGAATTATTGAACGAGGACTGCATGGCGGTTATGGCGCGCTATCCTGACAATTATTTTGACCTTGCCTGCGTAGACCCTCCGTATGGGATTGGAGTCAATGTGTCAATGGGGCGCAGGAAAGGGCAGGCTCACAGCGAATACCATAAGTACGCGGGCGGAGATGTGTCAGCTCCAGATTCTAGCTATTTCAGTGAGCTTCATAGGGTTAGTAAAAGCCAGATTATTTGGGGAGCAAATCACTTTATAGACAACCTACCGAGACCTGCAAACTCGTCATGCTGGCTTATGTGGGACAAAGGTTTTAGTGATGAAGTTACATTTGCGCAGTTCGAGCTTGCTTGGTGCAGCTTTGATACAACATGCAAGAAGTTCGATAAATCACCAATAGATCACTACCGCATACACCCAACGCAAAAGCCTGTTGCCCTATATCGCTGGATACTCGAAAACTACGCAGAACCAGGCCAGCGCATCCTAGATACCCATCTTGGAAGTGGCAGTAGCGCCATAGCCGCGCACTACTTCGGTTGTGACTTTGTGGGCACTGAGCTAGACCCTGATTACCACAAATCTGCTGTTGAGCGGTTCAACCATGAGACCAAGCAGCGAGACCTTTTCCAGCAGCTTCCGGCCAAACACCGGCCAGAATGAGGGTAGGGATATGAGGTTATGGAAAAGGCACCAATGGTGGCATGTTTCCTATCAAACGATTGAGGATGGAGGGCGCTACTACAAAGGCGATGGAAACTACAAGGTCAAGAATAAACTGAATGATGAGACCATTGCCGAACTTCGCAGGTACATTGCCACACAAGTATCGCAAAAGACTGGGCGAGACATCCCAGCCGGCAGCCTCACCATAACCAGTTTGACCAGAATTCACGGATAACAGGAGCAAACCCCATGAGCGCGTATGAAAAACAGGCATTCCTGCACGACCCCGACAATGGCGTGTTTGGAGACTGCTATCGCACCTGCCTCGCGGCGATGCTAGGCATGCCAAGAGACAGCGTGCCGCACTGGGTGAAGACGATGGAGCCTGCATTGTGGGAGTCAAAAGTACAACCCAAATACGATAAGTGGCTTGCAAAAAAGGGGCTACAGGAGTTGGCCATCCCCGTGCAGGATGCTGGTTTGGAAAACATACTTGAGTGGCAGAACACAAGGACGAGGATGCCGACCATTGCCATGCTGACCGGACAAAGCGGCACCGGTTGCAATCATGTAGTGCTGGTCAGTGGTGGCAAGATCATTCACGACCCAGGCCAGAACGATCCCGGCATTATCGGGCCAAGTGGCGATGGATTTTATTGGATCACTTGGCTAATTCCACTACTCAAGCAGGAGGTGAAGGGTGAGTGAGTGTAAGCACCACTACAAGATATGTGGTCGATGTCAAAACCCGCTAGTGTGTAACGTCTGCGGAAAGAATCGCGGTCAAATATATGAAAAGCGCATAGCCGAGCTGAA
>CALKWL010000239.1 GCA_938004235.1 uncultured Gammaproteobacteria bacterium | reverse complement strand
GGCCACCACCGAAATCTACACTCTTTCCCTACACGACGCTCTTCCGATCTCGGCATATTGCGTCCGTAGAAAATTTCCTGCATTTCCTTGCGCAGGGCGTATTCGATTTCCCGCAACTCTTCAGGCGCATAATCCTCGCGCCCATGACCGAACAGGGCATTGTCCAGGTCAAAGTCCTTGAGCAACATCTTGGTGTGAAAGATGTTCTCCTGATACACGTTGACGTCGATCATCTGGTAGCGACGGCGCGTGTCTTCGGACATGTAATTCTGGATCGAGTTGATGTTGTGGTCGATGAAATGCTTCTTGCCATGCACGTCGCGGGTAAAGCCGCGCACGCGATAGTCGATGGTCAGAATGTCGAAATCAAAGCTGTGAATCAGATAATTCAGCGCGCGCAGCGGTGAAATTCGCCCGCAGGTCGAAACTTCGATGTCGGCGCGGAAGGTGCTGATGCCGTTTTCCGGATGGCTTTCCGGGTAGGTGTGCACCGTGAGATGGCTTTTATCCAGGTGCGCGGCAAAACTGCTGACGACCTTGGAGCCGGTGAGCGGCCCCGGCGCTTCGATATTGCCGTTTTGCCCGCTCAACAGCTCGCTGGCCACCGGTTCTTCCGAAACAAGGATGGTGACGCTTGCGCCCTGCGGGTCGTAGTCCTGGCGGGCGATATTCAGGATATTGGCGCCGATCATCTCGGTGACATCAGTCAGGATCTGCGTCAGCCGATCCGCGTTGTAAGCCTCGTCGATGTAAGCAATGTACTCATCCACATGCTGCCGGGTTTTGGCATAGCAAATGTCATAAATCGAGAAGCTCAGCGTCTTGCTCAGATTATTGAACCCGTGCAGTTTCAGTCCCTTATCCATGCTTAACCCCAACGAAAAAACCCAGTTCAGTCTTCAACGATTTCAAAATCATGCGTGATTTCCGCCGCCTTGTTCAGCATGTGCGAAACCGAGCAATATTTCTCCGCCGATAGCTTCACCGCGCGCTCAACCTGTTTCGGATCTAAAGCTGTGCCCTTGACGATGTAATGCACATGGATGGTCTTGAAAATCTTCGGGATCGTGTCGGTGCGCTCGCCATTGACCTCCACGATGCAATCGCGCACCAGCTGGCGCTGTTTTTGCAGGATCATCACCACGTCAATCGCCGTGCAGCCACCCAGCCCCAGCAACACCATTTCGGTCGGTCGCGGGCCGATATTGCGCCCGCCAATGTCCGGCGCACCATCCATCACCACGGCATGACCGCTTTCGGTTTCGCCCATAAAGGCCATGCCATCAACCCATTGCACGCGTGCTTTCATAATCGTCTACTCCAAAAAGGTTAGCCACCGAGGTCACAGAGAACTCCGAGAACAAAGGAGAAATGTCCACTCTGTGCGCTCTGTGTCCTCTGTGGCTAATCAAAAAAACAGTTCTTTCAACTTCGCGCCCGGATCATCTGCGCGCATGAACGCCTCACCGACCAGAAAGGCATGAACATGATGGTTGCGCATCAAGGCCACGTCGTCGTGAAAGTGAATACCACTCTCGCACACCAGCAAGGCACCCTGCGGCACCATGTCGAGCATGTTCAGCGTGGTGTCCAGCGTGACCTCAAACGTGCGCAGGCTGCGATTATTCACCCCGAGCAAGGTATGGCTCCAATCCTGCGTCAAGGCTAGCGCCCGGCGCATTTCCTCGCGGTCGTGCACCTCGACCAGCACATCCATACCGAGCGTGCTGGCCAGATCGTGCAGCTCGCGCAGCTTGGCATCATCCAGCGCGGAGACGATCAGCAGAATGCAGTCCGCGCCGATGACATACGCCTCGTGAACCTGATAGGCATCAACAATGAAGTCCTTGCGGATCACCGGAAGCTGGCAGGCAGCGCGCGCCTCTTGCAAATAGGCTTCACTGCCCTGAAAAAAATCCTTGTCGGTCAACACCGACAGACAGGTCGCCCCGCCTTGTTCGTAGCTGCGGGCAATCTCTGCCGGGTGAAAATCGGCGCGCAGCACGCCTTTGCTGGGGCTGGCTTTCTTGATTTCGGCGATTACGGCGGCCTCACCGCGCGCCATGCGTGCGCGTATGGCGGCAGCAAAACCGCGCGGCGCATCGGCCTGTGCTGCGCGTTGCACAAGTTCAGCCTGCGAGACCTGGGCGCTACGCTCGGCGATTTCTTCCTGCTTACGTTGCACGATGGTCTTAAGAATATCGGGCTTGCTCATGCACCCGTCTCCTGAGTAAACGCAGCATAAGCCTGCAATGTAGCCCATGCGGCTCCGCTCGCCTGAATATCCAGCGCACGCGCCACGCCATCTTTTAAGGTCGGCGCAAGTCCAGCCAGATAAATCGCCGCGCCGGCGTTCATGGCCACAATATCGCGCGCCGCGCCGGGCTGCCCGCTCAGGGCTTCCTGCACCTTGAGCAGGCTTTCCTGCGGCGAGGCGACGCGCAAACTATCCAGACTGGCGCGCGTCAGACCCGCATCTTCGGGGCACACACTGTAATCGCTGACAACACCGTTTTTCAGCTCGCTGACCTGCGTGGGCGCGGCGATGCTGAATTCATCCAGCCCATCATCGGCATGAATCACCAGCGCATGTTCACTGCCCAGTTGCAGCAGCACCTCGGCCAGCGGCCTGCGCCAGCGCTCGCTGAACACACCGATGACCTGACGCTTTGCCCCCGCCGGATTGGAGAGTGGCCCCAGCACATTAAACATGGTGCGCACCCCCAGCTCGCGCCGCGAGGCATTCACATGACGCATGGCGCTGTGATGTTGCGGGGCAAACATAAAGCCCACGCCCAACTCACACACCGCCTTGGCAATACGCTCAAACGGCACATCCAGACGGCAACCCGCCGCCTCCAGCAGATCAGCGCTGCCGCTGACGCTCGACATGGAGCGACTGCCATGTTTGGCCACCTTGCCCCCGGCGGCGGCCAGTACGAAGCAGCTTGCCGTAGAAATGTTGAAGGTATGCGCGCCATCGCCCCCGGTGCCGACAATATCCACCAGCGGCGCGCATGGAATCTCCACCCTAGCGGCAAACTCGCGCATCACAGCGGCAGCGGCGCTCACCTCCTCCACCGTCTCGCCCTTGACCGCCAGCCCGATCAGCAGACCGCCGATTTGCGCAGGCGTGGCTTCGCCGCTCATCAGGATGCGCATGACTTCGGTCATTTCCGTATGTGTCAGATCACGGTGATCGAGCAGGGCGCGCAGGGGGGCAGTCAGGTTCATGCAAATTCCAGCGGGGTGAAGACAAGGTGGAGGGATTCTGAAAGCATCGCCGGGGTGGGTCAACCCGCGTGTTCAAGTTCAGCGGGCAAAAATGACGCGGAGCCGCCCAAAAAACCATACTTCAGGCGCGCGCTATACTCGCAGCACCCTCAGCATTCTTGGGACAACAGCGGTGACCACTTCCCACTCCCGCGCCAATATCTGGTTACGCCAGGTTTTAGATCGGCGCACGCCAGAAGACCTGGCCGAGTCGTTGCGCCCGAAAACAGACATCCCCGTCGCCCCAAGCTTGCCACGCGACCTGCGCACCACCCCGCAAACCGTCAAACGTCGCTGGGCATTGCTGCGCGAGCACCTTGGCACGACCCAGGCTTGCGAAGCCTCCAACATCGAGAGCCTGCGCACCACCCTGCTTGACCCGCTCACCGAAATGGACATGGCGCAGTGGCAGCGCAATATCGAAAACTTTATCGGCACGGTGAAACTGCCCGTAGGACTGGCCGGCCCTCTGCGCGTCAACGGCCTGTTCGCGCAGGGCGATTATTACCTGCCGCTGGCGACCACCGAGGCGGCGCTGGTGGCATCCTACAGCCGGGGCGTGCAGCTCATCTCCCAAGCAGGTGGAGCGACCACCCTGCTGCTCAACGAGGGCGTGTCGCGCGCGCCGGGGTTTGCCTTTGCCGATCTGCGCGAGGCGGGTGCCTTTGTGGCCTGGGCGCTGTCAAGGCTGGATGATTTCCGCAGCGAGTCCGAGCGTACCACCGCACACGGCAAGCTGCTGGACATGCAGGTGACGGTGGAAGGCAACCATGTCTATCTGCGTTTCGACTATCACACTGGCGACGCCGCCGGGCAGAACATGGTCACCCTCGCCACGGCAGCCATCTGCGACTACATCGAGCGCCACTCGCCGGTGCGCCCCGCGCATTGGTTCGTTGAGGCCAACCTCTCTGGCGACAAGAAAGCCAGCGCGCAGTCCTTTCTTGCAGTACGCGGCAAAAAAGTCACCGCCGAAGTGCACCTGCCCGCCGCCCTGGTGGAAAAGATGCTGCACACCACCCCGGCACGCATGGTGGACTACTGGCGCATGTCAGCCATGGGCGGGGTGTTGAGCGGCACCATCGGCGTGCAGGGGCATTACGCCAACGGCCTGGCCGCGCTGTACATCGCCTGCGGACAGGACGCGGCCTGCGTGTCCGAATCGGCGGTGGGCGTAACCCGCTTCGAGCTCGACCAGGACGGAGGACTGTACGCGGCGGTGACCCTGCCCAACCTGATCGTTGGCACGGTCGGCGGCGGCACTGGCCTGCCCAGCCAACACGCCTGCCTGGCGTTAATGGGACTGGCCGGTGCCGGCCATGCGCGCGCCTTTGCCGAGGTCACGGCGGCACTTCTGCTGGGGGGTGAGTTATCCATCATCGGCGCACTGTGCGCCGGGCACTTCGCGCGTGCCCACCAAACCCTAGCGCGGGGCTGACGCCATGCCCCTGAGCGCACTCACGCAAAACCGCTGGTGGATCTATCAGCGCGAGCGCTTTCCGCTGGCCGCGCATGCGCCGCTGGTCGCTGCGTTCAGTTTCTGCGCCCTCGCCTACTCCGCCGCATTGCGCGGTGAACCCGGTCTGCCGGGGCTTGATGCCTTTCTGGTCGCCTTTCTCGGCGCGCTGCTGTTTTTCCTGCAATTGCGCATCGCCGACGAATTCAAGGATCACGAAGAGGATTGCCGCTTTCGACCCTACAGGCCGGTGCCGCGCGGCCTGATCCGCCTGCCGGAGCTGGCAGTGCTCGGCGGCGCAAGCGCCTTGCTGCAACTGCTGCTTGCCCTGTGGCTGTTTCCCGCGCTGGTTGGGCTGCTGGTGCTGGTCTGGGCTTATCTCGCCCTGATGAGCCGCGAATTCTTCGTGCGCGACTGGCTCAAGGCGCACCCCGTGACCTACCTGTGGTCGCACATGCTCATCATGCCGCTGATCGACCTCTACGCCACCGCCTGCGACTGGCTGCCCGCTGCTGGCAACGTGGGCTTGCACACCATGCCCGACGGCCTGATCTGGTTCCTGATCGCCAGCTTCTTCAATGGCATGGTGATCGAACTGG
The DNA here is from genome assembly GCA_938004235.1 of uncultured Gammaproteobacteria bacterium. Taxonomy (GTDB): domain Bacteria; phylum Pseudomonadota; class Gammaproteobacteria; order Halothiobacillales; family Halothiobacillaceae; genus Thiofaba. The sequence goes on along the minus strand of CALKWL010000239.1, from coordinate 7,217 downwards.
GTCGCAAGATCCGCGCGCCCGCTGATGAAGAGCCCGGCGTGGAAACCTACTCGGCGCTGTGGGGCGCGCGCCGGGCGCTGGCGGCCTGGCTGGGTGTGCTCCTCGCCACTGCCGTGTTCGCCCTGCTGGCGGCCTGGCGTATCGACGCGCTGCTGCCGGTGCTGTGCATCCTGCTGGCCGGTCTGCTGGCGGCCGTGCTGGCGGCACAACGCTTTCTCACCCACATGACGAGCGGCTCCGGCAAACGCTTTGAGCTGATCGCCGGACTGTGGACGCTTGCCATGTACCTGTCCCTTGGGGCGGGTTCGCTGTTATGAATAGGACTTACGCAACGATTGGATTTAGCCCCCTATCCCTTGACGGGGGAGGGAGAAAATCCGGGCTCTGCGTAAATCCTAATGATCCGGCCTGATGAAGTTTGAATTGTTGCCCAACATCTTGGGCGTAGGAGGCTCGTCCCGAGCCGATGTTTTCGCGCCAATAGCATCGCGCCGAGACGGCGCTCCTACACTTATAGGACTTACGCAGAGCCCGGATTTTCTCCCTCTCCCGCAAGCGGGAGAGGGGCGGGGTGAGGGTGTTTGTATTGGCATCTGCCCATGTTTTAGCCGAAGCTGCCGCCCCTCACCCCAGCCCTCTCCCCAGAGGGGCGAGGGAGTTAAATCTAATATTTGCGTAAGTCCTAACTTAGCGAAAGTTCAAACTTCATCAAGCCGAATCAATAATGAACTCCATCACATGGACTTTTTGACATGAACACCCTGCTCGATCAAACCGACCCCATTGATCCACAGCGCCTGGGCGGCAAGGCGAGCGCGCTGGCCAGGCTGAGCGCCGCCGGGCTGGCGATACCGGACTGGTTTGTGGTCGAACCGGCGGCCTTCGAGGCCAGCCTGCGCGCGCCCCTGCCGGAGACTGAAGCGGAGGTGGCGCAGGTGCTGCACACGCTGGCGCCTTCGACTGCATTACGCGACGCACTGAAGCAACGTCTGTCGCTCGCAGGCGCGGGGGCATGGGCGGTGCGCTCATCGGCGCTGGACGAGGACGGCGCTCAGCACTCCTTTGCCGGGCAGCTGGAAAGCTGGCTCAACGTGCCCGCCGCAGAAGTGGCGCAACGGGTGGCGGATGTGTGGCGATCTGCTTTTGCCGCGCGGGTTTGGGCTTACCGGCGCGAGGCTGGCCTGCCGCCACGTCCGCAGCCACCGGCGGTGCTGGTGCAACGCATGATTGATGCCGAGGCTGCCGGGGTGGCGTTTGCCGCCGACCCCATCAGTGGTCGGCGTGATGTCGCGCTGGTGTCGGCGGTGCATGGTCTGGGCACGGCGCTGGTCGGCGGGGAGGCCGATGCGGACACCTGGCGGGTGGACGAAGCGGGTTCGATCATCGAGTTTTCGCCAGCGGATACACGCATCGCGCATCGCTGCGACGCGGAAGCGGGCGACGGGCTGCGCGTGGAGACCCTGTCCGAGGTCGGCGCGCCGCTGTCGGATGCCCAGGTGCGCAAGGTGGCGAGCCTGGCGCGGGCGGCCAGCCGATATTTCGCGCGACCGCAGGACATCGAATGGGCCATGGCCGACGGCAAGCTCTACCTGCTGCAATCGCGCCCCATCACCGCGTTGGATGCGCTGGCGGATCCGTGCGGCGAGCGCAATCTGTGGGACAACAGCAATATCGCCGAGAGCTACGGCGGCATCACCACGCCGCTGACTTTCAGCTTCGCGCACACCGCCTACGCGTCGGTGTACCGCGAGTTCTGCCGCATCCTGCATGTGCCCGAGTCGGCAATCCGCGCGCATGACACCACCTTCCGCCGCATGTTGGGGCTGATTCGCGGGCGGGTGTACTACAACCTGCTGTCCTGGTATCGGGTGCTGGCGCTGTTGCCGGGTTTTGCCATGAATCGGCGCTTTATGGAACAGATGATGGGCGTGCGCGAGGGGCTGCCGGAGAACATCGCCGCCGAACTGGCCGCAAAAAGCGGTGCAGCGCGACTCTTGGACGGGCTACGTTTTTCCGGCACGCTGTTCGGACTGCTACTGAATCATCTGCGCCTGCCGGGCACGATACGCCGTTTTTATCGACGGCTGGACGAGGCACTCGGTACCGCAAACGATTTGACACGCGTGGATGCCAATGCGCTCGTCGGGCATTACCACGCGCTGGAGCGCCGCCTGCTGACCCGCTGGGATGCGCCACTTATCAACGACTTCTTCGCCATGCTGTTTTACGGCGTGTTGCGCAAGCTCGCCCGCAGCTGGTGTGGCGATAGCGAGGAGACTTTGCAGAATGATCTGCAGGCTGGCGAGGGCGGCATGATTAGCGCGGAACCGGCGCGGCGGCTGCGCGAGATGGCGACGATGATTGCTGATGACGAGGCCTTGGTGAGCCTGCTGTGCGCAGGGCAAGTCAATACGCTGCAGGCGACGCTGACCCAGCACCCGGACTTCGCCGCCGCTTGGCGCGCCTATCTGGATAAGTTCGGCGACCGCTGCCTGGACGAGCTGAAGCTGGAAAGCGCCACCCTGCATGACGACCCGCAACTGCTGATGCGCTCGGTCGGCCTGCTGGCGCGACATCTGCACGCTCAGCCAGAGCGGGGCGCGGAAAGCGGCAAGATCGAGCAGGAGATTCGCGCCCGAGCCGAGGCGCGAGTGGCGGCAGCGCTGGCCGAGCATCCGCTACGGCGGCGCGTGTTCGGCTGGGTGTTGGGTCATGCCCGCGCAAGGGTGCGCGACCGCGAGAACCTGCGTTTTGAACGCACCCGGCTGTTCGGGCGGGTGCGGCGGGTGTTCGTCGAGCTGGGCAAACGCCTGTTTGCGGAAGATCGACTGGACGAGCCGCGCGATGTGTTTTACCTCACGGTGGACGAGCTGCTGGGCTTTGTCGAGGGGACGGCGGTGAGCACCGATCTGCGCGGTCTGGTCGCGCTGCGGCGCGCGGAATTTGCCCGCTACGCCGAGCTGCCGCCTCCCGCCGACCGTTTCGAGACCTTGGGCATGGTGTATGTCGGCAATGCGTTCCGCGCATCCGTTGAGCGGGTGGAGGCGGAACACGGCGACACCCTCAAGGGCATCGGCTGCTGTCCGGGCGTAGTGCGTGGTCAGGTGCGGGTGGTGCGCGACCCGCGTGAGGCCACACTTATTCCAGGCGAGATTCTGGTGGCCGAGCGCACCGACCCCGGCTGGGTGATGCTGTTCCCTGCCGCAGCGGGGTTGCTGGTCGAGCGCGGCAGCCTGTTGTCGCATTCGGCCATCGTGGCGCGTGAAATGGGCATTCCGGCAGTAGTCTCGGTGCCCGGCCTGACCGCATGGCTGCGTGATGGCGACTGGGTGGAATTCGATGGCGCGACTGGCGTGATCCGGCGTCTGGAGCCTGAGCTTGCGGCAGGAAACGAACATGAGCAGTGAAATCACCGCACGCGCGGACTTCTCGCACATCCGCTACGCGCAGTGCTGGGAGGATGCCGACATCCTGTGCGAAGCCCTGGCGGTGCAACGCGGCGGGGTCTGCCTGTCCATCGCCTCGGCCGGGGACAACGCGCTGGCCTTGCTCGCCCACGGCGCGGAGCGGGTGGTGGCACTGGATATGAACCCGGCACAACTGGCCTGTCTCGCTCTGCGCGTGGCGGCCTACCGCGAGCTGAACCACGCGGAACTGCTCGAACTGGTCGGCTCGCGCCCAAGTACGCGCCGCGCCGCGCTGTACCAACGTTGTCGGCAGCTGCTGGACGCCAATGTGCGCGCCTTCTGGGACGCGCACCCCAAGGCCATCGCACAGGGGATTGGTGCGGCGGGGCGCTTCGAACACTACTTCGCCGTGTTCCGCGAGCGGGTGCTGCCCTTGGTACACAACCGGCGCCGGGTGGCGACGTTACTCGAAGGCGGCGACCGTGCGCAGCGCGAGCATTTCTATGCCACGCAGTGGGACAACTGGCGTTGGCGCGCGCTGTTCCGCGTGTTTTTCTCGCGCTTCGTCATGGGCAGGCTGGGACGTGACCCGGCCTTCTTCCGCTATGTGCAAGGCAGCGTGGCCGAGCATATTCTCGCCCGCACCCGCCATGCGCTGGTGGAGCTTGATCCGGCGGACAATCCCTATCTGCACTGGATTCTTACCGGCCAGCACGGCGCCGCACTGCCACTGGCGCTACGCGAGGATGCCTTTGAGCGCATTCGCGCGCGGCTGGACTGCATCGAATGGCATGCCCAATCGATTGAGGAATACCTGGCCAGCGCGCGCGGGCAGCGTTTCCATGCCTTCAACCTGAGTGACATCTTCGAATACATGTCGGAGGCGAACTATCACCGCCTGCTCGAACAGTTGGCGCAGGCCGCCGAACCCGGCGCGCGGCTGGCCTACTGGAACATGCGCGTGCCGCGCCGCCGCCCCGAGTCGATGGCCGGGCAGTTGGAGGCGCTGGATGATCTGGCGCGCCGCTTGCACGACCAGGACAAGGCATTCTTTTACAGCGCCTTCATCGTGGAGTCGGTGCGGTGAGCCCCTGGCTCGGCATGGCGCTGGTGCTGGGCACGCTCGCGCTGTGTTTCGCGGCCTTGGCGTGGTGGCGTCAGCGGGCGCAGCCGCATCCGGAATTGACCCGCAAGCTGATGCACGTACTGATGGGACTGGTCGCGGCCAGCTTCCCCTGGCTGTTCGACAGCGCCTGGCCGGTGCTGCTGCTGGCCGGGGCGAGCATGGCGGCGCTGTGGATCGTGCGCAGCGGGCGAGTGAGCGCGGCGCGTCTGCACGACACCCTACATGGGGTACTGCACGACGTGGAGCGGGCGTCCTGGGGCGAACTGATGTTTCCACTGGGGGTGGCGGCGGTATTCGTGCTGGCCGATGGAGACGCGCTGCTCTACATCGTGCCGATTCTGATTCTCGCCCTCGCCGATGCGTTGGCCGCCCTGATCGGCCTGCGCTACGGCCAGATGCGCTTCAACACCCTCGACGGCTACAAATCACTGGAAGGTTCCTTCGCCTTTTTTCTGGTCAGCTTTCTGTGCGTGCACATCGCCCTGCTGCTGTTCACCGATACCGGACGCGCCGAGTCGCTGCTGATCGGGCTGATTCTCGGTCTGTTGGTGATGATGTCCGAGGCGGTGGCCTGGCGTGGACTGGACAACCTGTTCATTCCGCTGGCCTCGTATGCCCTGCTCAAGGCGTATCTGGAGCTGGATACAGCCGCGCTGTCCATGCAACTGGGCGTGGTGGTGTTTCTGCTGCTCTTCGTCATTCTCTGGCGGCGGCGGAGTTCATTCGACGACAGCGCGCTAATCGGCGCGGTACTGCTGAGCTATACGGTGTGGGTCATCGGCGGATTGGCCTGGCTGACGCTCATGCTGCTGAGTTTCATGACCGCGACCGTGCTCGCCCTGCGTCATGGTGCGGGCATCCAGCGCAATCTGCACAACCTGCCCGCTCTGCTGGCGCTCTGCGCGCCCGGTCTGTTCTGGCTGCTGATACGCGAGCCAAACGAAGACACGGCAGCCTTTTTTGCCTTCGCGCTGAGTTTTGGCGCGCATGTCGCCATGTTTGGCGTCTCGCGCATCCACGCGGGACAGACACATCTTGCATGGGCGCATCTCCTGCCTGCCCTGTTCCAGGCCTGGAGCGTGCTTGCCCTGTCCTGGCTGCTGTTCATGCCCTGGCAGACGGCATTGTCCACCCTGCTGCCCGCCCTGCCCCTGCTCGGCGCAGCGACATACGCGTTCTACCGCTGGCAGCCGAACCTGATCGATTGCCCTCGCGACAGCGCACGTTGGTGGCGGCAGGCCACGCTGGCGGCGGTGGTATCGGGTGTGGGCTGGTTATGGATGCAGGCTTTGGGATGAGCCCTATCACCCCGTAGACACTACAAAATCACAACGCTCAGGCCTTGTCGGGCATGAAAAACCAGATCATCCATGTGCTGCGCGAGGTGACTATCCAGCCGCGTATTCAAGCCTTACTGGAACGATTTGCTCACAACATCGAGGCGTGCCGTCCCGATCGACGATTCATGCGCAGGGTCAGTAATCTGCATCAAAACCTGTTCTTCGCGGCTTACAAGACGTGTCTATGATGGGTTTATCTTGTTGGAATTCAATGGGTTGGGGCTTAACTTAATGGCATTGAGTCTGTCCCTATTGGTTCCTCGAAGCGAAAGCTTGGTATATCACCTCTTACAAGATGAATTAGGCGTTTCGAGAATATCCCCATTTCTTCGTAGCTAGCTTTGAACTCGACAGAGGCTGAGTAACGGATATATGGTTTATTTTCAACCCCATAATATGGCTCACAAACCCGTACTTGAAGGCCAATTTCACCTGTTGAATTTATTGGAAACGCAGAGATATGAATAAGTTCCTGGCTAAGTTTTTGTGGGTCATCATTCGTCCAATATCCTCCTTCTATGCACACAGTCCGATCTGCGGGTAATGGATATTGAGCGAACTCTGCTGCCTTTTCCTCTAAGAATTTCAGATCAAAATAAGCAGACCCCCTTCCACAAAAACCATTGGTTTCAAACTCAATAAATAACTCGCCTGTTCCATCATCTTGGCGGTTAATCGACATTTTTAAAAAGCTATTCATGAAGGCTCTCAATATAATTAGACAAACTTTAGTTCAACGTTTAAACCTCGGCCATTCGAAAAGTAGTGAACTACCAACAGGCGACCATCGGGGCAACGGTGCGTATGCTGCATTTTTATCCAAGGGCCAGAGCCATACCAATAGATTAATCTTGGCTCATCACCTAGATTTTTCATGATTGGCACGCCAGCACCTGCTTTGGCTTCAGCGAGTGCAAGTTGTTCGCAGAGGTCTTTGGGTATCACGTCTGGGATTGCAGGCTTTACACACCCATCCGGCTTTGCCTCACAACTGACATTCTTAGCCTCATTCGCCACAATAATCCCAAGCCCTGCACCGGCGATGCCTGCACATATGGTTGCGAATTCGCCTACCGGAAGAGACGGGGTCAGGTCTTTCGATATAACATCATCGTTCCATTTTCGTCACGTTTTCATACCTGTTCACAAGTCTGCTCACCGTCGTGTAGTGAACGCCGAAATGCTGGGCGATGGCCGCCATCGTATGTTGTCCCGAAAGGTAGGCTTGCGCGATCGCCTCGTTGCGCTCGAAGCGTTGTGCAAAGTCGGCCAAAGGCTGTGTCAGTACACGCCGTTGTACCTGTGGAATTTCATCCAGGTTCGGTTTATTCGCGATCTGCGCCT
>CALKWL010000238.1 GCA_938004235.1 uncultured Gammaproteobacteria bacterium | reverse complement strand
AGATTGACTGACGTGACTGGAGTTCAGACGTGTGCTCTTCCGATCTTGGTGCGATCAGACGTATCCTTAAACTGCTCGCCCTGCAAGACATCCTGCAACCGTGATCGTGAGAACACCCTGCCAGGATGACTGAGCAGCACCTTCAACAGCCGATATTCGTAATCAGTCAGATCAAGAATCCGCCCTTGCCACAGAATGCGCTGCGTTTCTTCGCGCACTTCAAATCCCTGAGAGGACGATGCCGCGCCGAGCTGACCGGAAACTCGGCGCCATTGCGCCTTGACTCGCGCGACAACCTCGCGCGGGCTGAACGGTTTGCAGACATAATCATCCGCGCCGCTTTCAAGCCCCATCAGACGATCAATTTCATCCACCCGGGCAGTCAGCATGATAATGGGCACATCGGAAAAGGCTCTCACCTGACGACAGACCTCCATACCATCCAGCCCTGGCAGCATCAGATCCAGCAGAATGACCGATGGAGCGTGACCGCGAGCCAGGCGTACCGCCGCTTGACCCTCACTGGCGTACAGCGTTTGCCAACTCTGAGCCTGAAGGTAATTGAGCAGCATGTTGGCGATTTTGGCATCATCCTCAACCACCAGTACGGGAGGGGGTACTTTGCTCATGCCGGAGTCTCCGGAACAGACCTGCCGTCGTCCAACAAACGTACCGGCAAAACAAGAACCACTGCCACGCCCCCAAGCGCGGACGACTCAGCCCGGACATGGCCTCCGTGCGCCTGGACAAAGGCGCGCACAATGCTCAACCCCAATCCACTGCCGCGACCAGCATCCCGGCGACGCGCCGGATCGGCGCGATAAAGCGGCTCAAACAACCGTTCAAGCGCCCCTGGAGGCACGCCGGGGGCGGAATCCTCGACACGCACGATGAGTTGTGATGCGTGAATATCCAGCCTGCCAACAACGCGCAGACGGCCAGGACGCTCGGTATAGCGGCTGCTGTTGAGCAACACATTACTCAACACCTGCTCAATACGTCCGCTATCCCAATCCGCATGAACCCCCGGCATAGGCGGCAGGTCAATATCTACGTGCAGCCTCTCAAACCACGGACGCAGCAGCAAGCGCCGTACGATGCTGCTCAGAGTCGGGTAAACTTCGACGGACTGCATCCGACACGGCACTTCGCCCAAATCGGCCAGCGCCAGAATATGCAGATCGTCCACCAACCTCGAAAGCTGGCGAACCTCTTCGCCCAGACTGAGCACCAGCTCACGGCTGGGCTGACGCGCCCCATCCTCGACCGACTCAATCTCACCGCGCAATACGGACAGCGGAGTACGCAATTCGTGTGAGGTCTGCGCAATCCACTGGCGACGAGCGCGTTCGAGCACACGCAAATCTTCCCCAAGAGCGCGCATATCACTGCAAAGCTGAATCAGCTCCTGAGAACCGTTCCGGGGTAAAGCCGAAAGCAAGGGAGTATCGAAGCGCCCCTGAGCCAGCTCACGACTGGCAAGCTGCACTGCCCGCAAAGGCTTGATCCAGCGCTGCGCCAGCCAGGCGGCAAGCAGCAGGGTCAAGCCAAGACTGACCAGCGTTGCCAGCAGCACGCCCTGATACTGGCGCGTGATAAAGCGGGCATCCACACCGTGCAAAGCGTCAGGTACAAACAGCTTGAGCGTGCCGATGGACGTTCCATGCAGCAGCACGGGGCGCGTCACGACACGCGCCCTATCAGGCATAGGGCGTCCTAGCAAAAGCTCGCCTGTCTGGTCGAAAATTTGCATACGGAAATGAAAGTCATCATGTGGCGGAGGTCGTCCTCGCCCAGCGGAATGCGGGGGCGGCTCCCCAGCGAGACGGCCCTCTCGACGCTGAAAGTCGTCCATCATCCGCCGCGTGTTCAGCGCCCCGCCGGCAAACAAAGGCGCGAGCGCGCCATAAGGTTCCGCTCGCTCGGCAAGATAAGTCGCAAAGCGTTCAAGTCGCTGAGTTTCCAGCGCCTGAAGGTAATCACTGAAGCCGCCGCGCAGATTCCAGATCACGCCGCCTCCGGCCAACGTCACTGAAAGCAGTACAGCCAGCCCCAGCAAAAGAAAAAGCTCATGGATCATTTTGAGACGCATGGCGAGATGATAAGCGAGGCAGCCCACGCAATCATGCAGAATCCCTGCATGATTCATCCAAACTTGGTGCAATTTGTCCTGGCAGGATGTGCTCACATCCACAAAACCTAGCGTGGATGTAAAACCCAACGAGAGGATATCGACATGACCATCAAACCCCGCCTTTTCCGCTCGCTCAGCATGGCTTCTGCCGGCCTGAGCCTGGTTGTCGCCGCAGGATTCGCGCCATCCGTTTACGCTGAGGCTCCCGCACCTGATAACGCCCCGTGCGAACGTTCCAACCATGAGCGCCCCCACGGACCGCCCCCCGAAGCACTGGAGGCGTGCAAGGACAAAAAAAGCGGCGAGGCCTGCCAGTTCAATTCACCGCGCGGCGATAGCGTAAGCGGCATCTGTTCGGCTCCACAGGACAAGCCTTTGGCGTGCAAACCTGAGCGTCCGCCAATGCCTGGACAGCAACAACCCAAGCCGTAAGAGCCTATTCCAAACCTCACTGAACGGCGCTCACATCGTGCATCCATGCTGCGCTTTTTCGGCGATTTTTGCTTGCGCTGCATCCGTTGATCGGGATCTTGAACAGGTTCTTATGGAGTCATGCCGGTCAGTAAAACCTGACTGGCTAAAGAGTGCATAAACTTTAACGCAGCTGCTCAGACATCCACATGGCGCTGCAACCAATACTCAAACAGCGCCAGATGCCAAAGCTTGCTGCCCAGCAGACGGGTAAAATGCCGGTCGGGTTCGGCCAGCAAGTTGCCCACATAAGCGCGTTCAAACACGCCGCGTTCGCGGCAGGCTTGACTGCTCAGAATATCGCGCATGAATTCAAGAAATTCACCGCGCACGAACTTGAGCGCAGGTACGGGGAAATAGCCTTTCGGACGGTCAATCACCCCGTCGGGAACCAGGCCGCGCGCCACGCTTTTCAGAATACCCTTGCCACCCTCGGCCAGTTTCAGCGCCGGTGGAATCTGCATCGCCAACTCGACCAGTTCATGGTCGAGAAACGGCACCCGCGCCTCCAGGCCCCAGGCCATGGTCATATTGTCCACGCGCTTGACCGGGTCATCGACAATCAGCGTGGTCACATCCAGCGCCAGCACGCGGTCGATAAAGGTATCGCCCCGAATGCCCACCAATTGCTTGCCAATCAGCTCGGAGGTCGCATCGCGCCCCCGATAAGGCGGCGTGACCATGCCCTGATACTCGGCATCCTCGCGGTCGAAATAATAAGGTGCGAAGCGCTCCAGATCGGTGCCCTGCGCCGCGTCCATCTGCGGATACCAGAAATAGCCGCCAAACACCTCATCCGCGCCCTGCCCGCTTTGCACCACTTTCACATGCCGGCTCACCTGTTCGGAAAGCAGATAAAACGCCACGGCATCCTGCCCCACCATGGGTTCGGCCATGGCATCCACCGCATCCGGCAGACGTTTTAACACCTCACCATTCGGAATCACGATTTGCGTGTGCTGCGTGCCAAAACGCTCCACCACCAGATCGGAATATTCGAACTCACTGCCTTTTTCTTCTGGCTGATCTTCGAAACCAATCGAAAAAGTGCGTGGCAGGGTGCCATGTTCGGCCAACAAGCCCACCAACAAACTCGAATCCAGACCGCCGGAAAGCAACACGCCCACCGGCACATCGGAAATCGCCTGATGCCGCGCCGTGGTTTCCAGTAACTTGCCGCGCAATGCTTCAACCCAGTCGCGCTCGCTCAAGTCATCCGCCGGACGCTGCGCCGTGAGCTCCCAATAACGATGCAGCGTTTCCGTGCCGTCGGCATCAATACGCAAAATATGCGCAGGCGGCAGCTTGCGAATACCGCTCAATACCGTGCGCGGCGCGGGAACCACCGCGTGCAGAGTGAACTGATGATGCAGTGCGACAGGATCGAGCGAAGTATCCACCCCGCCCGCACTTAACAGCGCCTGACTCGACGAGGCAAAACGCAGCCGTGTCGCATCCTTGCTGTAATACAAAGGCTTGATACCAAAGCGGTCGCGCGCCAGCCACAGGCGCTTGGCCTGCATCTCCCAGATTGCAAAAGCGAACATGCCGCGAAAATGCTTCACACACTCCGCGCCCCACTCCACCCAGGCGCGCAGAATCACCTCGGTATCGCCGGTCGAACTGAAACGATGACCGCGATGGCGCAGCTCCTCGCGCAACTCCGGGTGGTTATAGATCGTGCCATTGAACACCAGCGCCAGCCCGGCCTCACGATCCACCATCGGCTGATGCCCGTGGATCGACAGATCGAGAATTGACAGCCGTTGATGCCCCAAAGCCAGCGCACCGTCGCTAAAGCTGCCTGCATGATCCGGCCCGCGCCGCGCCACAGAACACATCATGCGCGCCACGGCGGCCAAATCCGCGCGCTCACCGTCAAACCTCAACTCACCTGCTATGCCGCACATCGTATTTACCGCGTTCATGTCATGGAGCCAACATCTTAGCAAGCAAACCCACAAGACTTCTGCCCACAGACATCGCGCTTTTTGTCTGCTTTGGCACAATAGATGCCGTTGGAACGGCGCCCAAAGCCCATAACAGGGTGTTGAAAAGCACCCTGTTAAAGCGAGGCATGGATGCCTCGCGCGCAAATAAAATGCGTAAGTATTTAATTTGTCGTAGCCGCGCACAGACATGTGCCGGGCGCGGCGCGTTGAAAAAGGGCAGGAAATCCCTTTTTCAACATCCAGACAGATGCCGACATTCACAGCCAGCCCACCCTTGGCTCAAGGCTTGCTTGAGCTTTTCCGTCCGTACACGTCCTCGGGAGGCTCCATGCCGCGCTTCACCCTTTCGCGCTTTCGCCCAACACCGCTTTCACGACTCCGCCCGTCGCGCACTTGGCAGAGGCGCGTCTGGGCGCCATCCTGGCGGCGGTGATGTGGATGGATACTTCCTCCCTTCAAGCCGTGCGCGCCTACCACCGCGCTAGCAAGCACCACACAGAAGTCTACGCTCCCGGCCCGGCCTTTCTCGACTGGGACGCGCAACCCGAGCCGTTCCGCCTCTATGTCGGAGCACCGACCCATCCCCTGCCGCTGGTCAGCGGAGCCGGAGCGTGCAGCGTCGATGCGCTTTATTCCGCCGAGATGCGCACGCCGCAAGTGCTGGACGCGCACAGCCTGGGGCTGTTTTTCGAGCTGACCCTGGGCTTGAGCGCCTGGAAATCGAACGGCGTCGAACGCTGGGCGTTGCGCAACAACCCTTCCAGCGGCAATCTCCACCCGACCGAAGGCTATCTGTTGCTCTGGCGAGCCGTGTCGCCCGAGCTTCCGCCGGGGCTATACCACTACGCACCGCATGAACACGCGCTGGAACGCCGCGCCATCCTGCCCGAGGGGGTCGCCGCGCGTCTGTGCACGGCGCACGCAGGCCGCTTCGGCGCGCTCGGCCTGTCCTCGGTGATCTGGCGCGAGGCCTGGAAGTACGGCGCGCGCGCCTATCGCTACTGCCAGCTTGATGTCGGTCACGCCTTGGCCGCCGCACGCTTCTCCGCGCGCGTGCTCGGCTGGTCGCTGCACGCCTCAAGCACGCCGGACGACGCCACGCTCGCCGCCTGCCTGGGGCTGGATCGCCACCAGGATTTCGTCGCCGGCGAAGAAGAGCACGCCGACCTTGTCGCCCTGCTTGGCGAGGCCGCGCCGCAAGACGCTCAGGCGGACTCCGCCGCGCCGGAACTGCCGTGGCATGACATCGCCCAGGCGCTCACCGACTGGACAGGCGCCGCCAACCAACTCAGCGATGAGCATATCGAATGGCCGCAGATCACCCGGCTGTTGCCCGCGTTGCACAAGGACGCGGCGACGCCCATGCCGATGCCTGATTACGCTCCGCCCCAAGTCCGCGAGGCGGAGGAAAAGCAAGATGAGGCCGGCGACATGGACGACGCCTGCACCCTGATCCGCCAACGGCGCAGCGCGCAACGCATGGACGGCGAAAGCAGCCTGTCGCGCCGCGACTTCGAGCGCATGCTCAGCCGCACCCTGGCGAGTGCGGGCAAACCGCCCTTCGACGCCCTACCCTACCCGTCCGCCATCCAGTTGTTGCTTTTCGTTCACGCCGTGGACGACCTGGCGCCGGGAATTTACGCCCTGATTCGCACCGCGGATGAAGGCGAGGCCTTCCGCCGCGCCTGCACCGGCGACGTCCTGGAGTGGGCGCCCCTGCCCAATGCCGCGTTGCCGCTCTACCGCCTCTACGCCCCGCTGGATCTGCGCAGCCCCGCCGCGCAATTAAGCTGCCGACAAGGCATCGCCGGACGCGGCGCCTTCAGCCTGGGGATGCTGGCCAATCTGGGCGGCACGCTGGAGACCGAGGGCGCCTGGGCCTACCGCCGCCTGTACTGGGAGGCCGGCATGATCGGCCAGACGCTCTACCTCGAAGCCGAATCCGTCGGATTGCAGGGCACGGGCATCGGCTGCTTCTTCGACGACGAGGTGCATCGCCTGCTCGGTCTGGATGAGGAAGGCGACTGGCAGGACATCTACCACTTCACCGTCGGCAAGGGAGTGAGCGACGCGCGCCTGGCAAGCGAGGCGGCCTACGCCCACCTGCCCGCATCGCGCTCGGCCTGACATGACCATGAATCCCGCCTATCCCGAACTTGCCGACTATGTTCACCTTTTCCGGCGCTATGGCGAGAATCTTGGGGCGATCTACCGCGAACCGGACGACGAGCGCTACGCTTTTCTCTTCGCGCAAGTGGTGCGCATGTTGATCAAACCTTCGCCGTTCAACCTCACCCTGCCCGAACCTTTCCGCATTTCCGCCCACCGCTACCACAGCGGCGACCCGGTCACGGTCGCGCATTTGAGCGACCCGGCCAACCGCAATTTCATGCTCTGCGATCTGCACGACATCGTCATGCTCAAGGGCGGCCTCGCCCTCAAGCGCAGGGCGAAAGCGGACGATGAAGCGTGAATCCGTTCTACCAATAACAGCGTGGAGAAACCCTAGGCATGACACCCGACAAACACATCACGGATCGGCGGACGGCCGCTCAGGCCGAAGAAGCGCGCATGGCCGCTCTCAAGGCGGAAATCGCCGTCACCTTCGCCCGCATCGACGCGCTCAAGGCGGAGATGGACGCCTGGTACGCCGCCGGGCGCACGCAACGTTTCCCGCACTATGCGACCCTGGCCGCGCTCGAAGTTCGCCTGTCCGCCCTGGACAGCGAGTTCAAGCAACTGTGGGACGCCCATCACGCGCGGCGTTAACAGGCTGCTGAAATACCCATTTCAGCAGCCTGTTAACGCGGGGCATGGATGCCCCGCACGAAAATCAATCACGCAAGTGATTGATTTGTCGCTGCCAAGTCCGGGCGTGTACCGGACTTGGCAGGGCTGAAAAACTCATGGATGAGTTTTTCAGCATCCTGATAAGCGCCCGTCAAAAAGCCCGCGTTCAAGGCTTGGGATGCGCCAGCTGCCAGCCTCCCCACAAACGATCAAAATTCCGATCCATCATGCCTTCAATCGCCGGATCTTTGAGGATGCTGATCGGCATCCAGCGCCACTGCCCAGCAAAATAAAACATAAACCAGGGCGCATCTTTTTTGCCCATTACTTCACCGCCGATGCGGACGCTTTCAATCAGCGCCCAGCGCCCATCGATGCTGATTTTCCCCAGTTCGACTTCACCTGTTTGCGCTGCGAGCGTCTTGCTCAGCGCTTCAAGCTCTTCCATCTCCTTGGCCTGCTTGCGCCAGCGTGAGGGCAGAAAAATGGCTTCGGCATCAATCAACTGGCGCACCTGCCCCGCCCTCAGACCGTGAATAACCTCCTGCATACGCGCACTCACAGCCTTCGCCTGATCCTCCGGTGTGCCCTGCGGCAACACCTTGGGACGCTCACCGCAGGCCACGCCGCCCAAACTCGCAATCGCCGCGGTCATAACAATGAATCTGCGCCTGTTCATGATCGTATATCCCCATAAAAAATGCTGAAAAACCCATCCATGGATTTCTTCAGCTCGACTCACCACGAAGTGAATTCGCGGTGGCCTTAACGAATCAACGACTTACGTCGTTGTTCGTGTTGGGACATCCTGCCCCAAGCGGAAAACGCTGAATAAATCAGCGTTTCTCATAAATGGCAGCGCGCATGGTAGCAGCCGTGCGCCGCGCTGTGACCCTTCGCCAGCCCGGCTGGGATAGAATGCGCGTCATGAATATTCAAGCCATCCTCGACCCGCTGAACGACGCGCAACGCGAAGCGGTCACCAGTCCCGCCGCCTCCACTCTTGTCCTGGCCGGTGCCGGTTCGGGCAAAACCCGTGTATTGACCCATCGCATTGCATGGTTGGTGCAGGCCATGGGTGTGTCGCCCTACGCCATCCTCGCCATGACCTTTACCAACAAGGCTGCCGCTGAAATGCGTGGGCGGGTGGAACATCTGCTCGACCGTGGTGCCAGCGGCATGTGGCTGGGCACCTTTCACAGCATTGCGCACCGCTTGCTGCGCACCCACTGGCAGGAAGCCGGTCTGCCGCAGGCCTTTCAGATTCTGGATTCCGACGATCAAGTCCGCCTGGTCAAGCGCCTGCTGCGCGAACGCGGGCTGGAAGAAACCCGCTGGCCGCCGCGCATGGTGGCGGGCTATATCAATGGGCGCAAGGAAGAAGGTCTGCGCCCCAGCTCTGTGCAACCCGGTTATGACCCAACCAGCAAGCAATTGCTCGAACTGTACGATGCGTATGAAAAACTCTGCCGCCAAAGTGGGCTGGTGGATTTTGCCGAGCTGCTGCTGCGCGCGCTGGAAGTGGTGCGCGACACGCCCGCCCTGCTCGATCATTACCGCCAGCGCTTCACCCATCTGCTAGTGGACGAATTTCAGGACACCAACGCGCTGCAATACGGCTGGCTGCGCCTATTGGCAGGCTCCAGCGGCTCCATTTTTGCCGTGGGGGATGACGACCAGTCGATTTATGGCTGGCGTGGCGCTCAGGTCGAGCATATCCGCCATTTCGAGCGCGATTTTCCCAGCCCGCATGTGGTGCGTCTGGAACAGAATTACCGCTCCACCGCCACCATTCTGCAAGCCGCCAAGGCGGTGATTGCCGACGACGAGGAGCGGCTGGGCAAGAATCTGTGGACGGACGGCGCGGAAGGCGAGCCGATTCAGGTCTATGCGGCCTACAACGAGCAGGACGAAGCGCGTTTTGTGGCCGAACGTATCCGAGCCTGGCGTGATGGTGGACACGCGCTCAGCAACGTGGCAATTCTGTACCGCTCCAACGCCCAGTCGCGCGTGCTGGAAGAGGCCTTGATCCAGCATGAACTGTCCTACCGCATCTACGGCGGCCTGCGCTTTTTTGAGCGCGCCGAAATCAAGGACATGCTGGCCTACCTCAATCTGGCGCGTTACCGCGACAACGATGCGGCGTTTGAGCGCGTGGTGAATGTGCCGCCGCGCGGCATTGGCGACAAAACGCTGGAACAGGTACGCGACACGGCGCGTGCCAATAGCCAACCCTTGTGGCAAGCCGCCATGCAGCTTCTGGCCGATGGCGCTCTGTCCGGACGTGCGGCAGGCGCAATACGCAGCTTTGTACTGGCGATTGATGCCATGAGCGCGGCGATTGAAGGTCAAACCCTGGAAAGCCAGGTCAGCCACATTGCCGGAGCCAGCGGCCTGCTCGAATTCCACAAAAAAGATGCCGACCGCGGCGAGATGCGCGCGGAAAACATCGAAGAACTCATCAGCGCCGCACGCGGCTTTATGCTGGGCGAAGACGATATGGCGATGGGGCTGGCGCCGCTGGATGCCTTTTTAGGTCATGCCGCGCTGGAGGCGGGTGAACGCCAAAGCGGTGCGCATGAAGACTGCGTGCAGATGATGACCCTGCACGCCGCCAAGGGACTGGAGTTTCCGCTGGTGTTTATGGTTGGGCTGGAAGAAGGTCTGTTCCCGCATCAGATGTCGCGCGAAGACGAAAACAAGCTGGAAGAAGAACGCCGCCTGGCCTACGTCGGCATTACCCGTGCGCGTGAGCAACTGGTGCTGACCTGCGCTGAACGTCGCCGCCTGCATGGCAAGGATCTCTACCCGCAAGCCTCGCGCTTTATGGGCGAAATTCCGCAAGAACTGCTGCGCGATGTGCGCCCGCGTGCCCACGTTGTACGTCCAATGGGGATGACTGCACAGCATGTTCAAGCCAATGCAGCGGTGGAAAGCGGCCTGCGTTTAGGGCAAAGCGTGCAACATGCCATGTTTGGCGAAGGCGTGATTATTGGTCATGAAGGCAGCGGCGCGCAGGCGCGGGTGCATGTGAATTTTGGTCGTCAGGGCAGCAAATGGCTGGTGCTGGCGTATGCCAATTTGCAAGCGCTCTGAAGATCTTTCGAGAGCCTTATCCCGCGCGCCGAGGGGCAATCCGCATAACCTTGCCTCACCACACCAGCGCCCATGGCTACGCCGCGCGTATTTCAATCCGCGCCCGGGGTTTATTCCGGGCGATACTGGCACGGGGATGCGTATCTCGGGCGTGTGTGCGATGTTTCAATCCGCGCCCGGGGTTTATTCCGGGCGATACCGGCGTCGTTGAGCGATTGCAAGCTGGTGATGCCGTTTCAATCCGCGCCCGGGGTTTATTCCGGGCGATACCCTCGATGTAGGTTTAGCCGTGTCTAAACTAGCCTAGTTTCAATCCGCGCCCGGGGTTTATTCCGGGCGATACGAGCAGGCGGAATTCGGTCTGGAGTGATTGACCGGTTTCAATCCGCGCCCGGGGTTTATTCCGGGCGATACTACGATGACGGGATGGAGCGCCTGACCATCAAGGCGTTTCAATCCGCGCCCGGGGTTTATTCCGGGCGATACGCCATAGTTGACGGTGCAGACGTATCCGACTGGGATGGGTTTCAATCCGCGCCCGGGGTTTATTCCGGGCGATACTTGATGCACATTTTTCTTTACCTCATGGGTTAATTTTTGTTTCAATCCGCGCCCGGGGTTTATTCCGGGCGATACCATGGAAACGCGATAGGCGCGGTTTCTACTTTTAGGAGTTTCAATCCGCGCCCGGGGTTTATTCCGGGCGATACTGAGCAGGCGAAATTCGGTGTTGAGGCTTTGGCCGGAGTTTCAATCCGCGCCCGGGGTTTATTCCGGGCGATACGGCGCAGGGCTTCGGCCTTGGCGCGGTAGGCGGCGGCTGTTTCAATCCGCGCCCGGGGTTTATTCCGGGCGATACCTCAAGTTCTCCCCGGTGTGCCGGGGAGTTGGATTGTTTCAATCCGCGCCCGGGGTTTATTCCGGGCGATACATCAACGACGCCATCAAGGAAATGAACGGCCACATCGTTTCAATCCGCGCCCGGGGTTTATTCCGGGCGATACAACTCGCGGCGTATGACGATCAGACCATGCACACCTGTTTCAATCCGCGCCCGGGGTTTATTCCGGGCGATACTCGGCAATCGGCGCGCCTGCATCGTCGGTGATCGTGTTTCAATCCGCGCCCGGGGTTTATTCCGGGCGATACAGCCAAGATTGACGCTAAAATTCCAAGATGGACAAGTTTCAATCCGCGCCCGGGGTTTATTCCGGGCGATACAGGGTGCCAATAAGGGCAATAACAGCCCAAAAGAGTTTCAATCCGCGCCCGGGGTTTATTCCGGGCGATACTTTGAGCAATATGGATGCAGGTTTTTTTGTCAAGATGTTTCAATCCGCGCCCGGGGTTTATTCCGGGCGATACCACCGCAGGAGCAAGATCCATCGGGTTGTATACTTGTTTCAATCCGCGCCCGGGGTTTATTCCGGGCGATACTCACCGCAGGAGCAAGATCCATCGGGTTGTATACTTGTTTCAATCCGCGCCCGGGGTTTATTCCGGGCGATACGATTTTTTTCAACATAGACATGATTCACCTCTTAAGGAGTTTCAATCCGCGCCCGGGGTTTATTCCGGGCGATACACGTTGCGGGATGGATTTATGGCATTCATCAACGAGTTTCAATCCGCGCCCGGGGTTTATTCCGGGCGATACTTCATGGTTAGGAACACATACACCGCCTGACATGGTTGTTTCAATCCGCGCCCGGGGTTTATTCCGGGCGATACAGGTTGATCCAGAGGGGCAAAGTAGGAACCAACGAGTTTCAATCCGCGCCCGGGGTTTATTCCGGGCGATACAAGACTTGAATAGGATTTTCACCGTCTTTGCTGTTTGTTTCAATCCGCGCCCGGGGTTTATTCCGGGCGATACTCACCCCAGCTCTAAAGGCGTTATAGCTGGGTCTGTTTCAATCCGCGCCCGGGGTTTATTCCGGGCGATACCAGTGAAAGGGTGCTTTCCTTCCCCACATGAACAAGTTTCAATCCGCGCCCGGGGTTTATTCCGGGCGATACTTTATATCAGGATTAAATAAACTACCAGTTGGACAAGTTTCAATCCGCGCCCGGGGTTTATTCCGGGCGATACAGGGTGCCAAT
>CALKWL010000237.1 GCA_938004235.1 uncultured Gammaproteobacteria bacterium | reverse complement strand
ACATAGTGTTCATTATTTCTTGGAATTGATCTTCATAAGTACGGATCATCCAATCCAACCTCCTGAAATATTCACCGGGCCTTTGGGATAAAACCGAAAGACCTTCTTCCAAAGAAGATGCGAAAGCCTTTTCCACCAAAGAATACCAAGACCTGATTTTTTCGTTGCGAAGTTTTTGGAATACTTCAGCAACCAAAGGGAATTGGTTTTTGAATTCGCCGGGATGTAATATTTCTGTCCGTTTCTGCGGGTTTGCGGGGGCAGCCGCCGCACCTCCACCGCGCCCCCTTGATTTTTTTTGCTAGTTTTGTAGAACAAAATTTCTACACCTAGGCTAACGGCCGTTAATGGTGATAAGCAGTCGCCTGGGTATGATACGGCCGTATCCATTGTTCTAACGGATGGCGAGGCGGCGTTTGACCGCCGCGCCATCCACCCCGCCGACCTGGGCTGGTTCAATGACCTGGCGCAGCGGGAAACGGCCGGGGAGTTGTGGTGGGAGGTTGAGGTAGCGTGATTACGGTTGTGCGCAGCTACAAGTACCGGATTCACCCAAACAAAACCCAGGAACGGGCTTTGCAGGATATTCGCTGGGCAGCTTGTACGCTGTACAACAGCGCATTGGCCTACCGCCGCAAGCGGTGGCAGGAATCGCGCCATAATGCAAACTATTACGAGTTGGCTGCGTTGTGGCGCGATTGGCGCAATGAGGACGGGGACGAGAACCCCTTGAGGGTGCTGAATCAAAGTGCGGGGCAGCAGGTTTTGCGTCGCCTCGACAGCGCTTATCGGGAATTCATGAATGGCAAGCGGGGAAGGCCGCGCTTTAAGCGGTTAGACCGCTTTCATAGCATTCCCTATGTTTTTGGAAACGGGGCAAGTATCAAAGACGGCCGTCTTTACATCCAAAACGCCGGGCTGATCAAGGTACGCTGGCATCGGGATTTGCCTGCTGGCAGTTCTATCAAACAAATTATTGTCACCGAGCGCAACGGCCGCTGGCACGCCACCATCCAACTGGAAATGCAAATAGAACCGCCAAAGATGCGGGCAGTCACGGCCGTAGGCATAGACATGGGCATTAGCCATGCGCTGGCCTTATCGAATGGCGAATTTATAGACAGCCCGCGCCACCTTGAGCAATCGCTGGCAAAACTTCGTGTGCTTCAGCGCACGGTGGCGCGGCAGAAGAAGGGGAGCAAGCGGCGCAAGAAAGCGGTGCAACAGTTAGCACGGCTGCACGAGAAGATTGCCAACCGGCGGCGTGACTTCTGGCACAAGACTACGCGCCGTCTAGTTGATGAATACGGTACGATTGCGATAGAGGATTTGCACTTAGGCTTTATGCTGCAAAACGGCAAGCTATCCAGGGCTGCGCATGATACGAGCTTGGGGATGTTCCGCGAATTACTGGCTTACAAGGCTATCGAGGCTGGGAGCGAAGTGATTGCGGTAAATCCCCGAAATACCAGTCAGGCGTGTTCTGGGTGCGGGGAAATTGTGGCGAACCCTTTGCGTGTCCGCACTCATAATTGTCCTTGTTGCGGATTGGTAATGGATAGAGATACCAATGCCGCTGTGAATGTGTTAAAACTGGCTGGGGCACAGCCAACGGGCGCTAACGTGGGCAGGTATGCCGCGCGTTGCCCGTGAAGTCGCGGTTGCGTCATGTCACTAGACTGAATATTGCGGTACAGCTTGACAATACCAACTGAATAGTATAATATTTATCTATGCTGGGGTGGTTCCCCGGCATAGAAGGGAACATGGCGGTGATGACAGCCCATAATTTGTGATACACTAAATCAACCGCCTCTTTTTTTACCGGTTATGGTTCTGGAAGTTCCAGAACAAAGAAAGGAGACACGGAAATGAGAGACCTTATTTTTGATGGGTACGAATATGGATTCGACTTCCTGGACGGAAATGGAGAATCGGTGGAAGAAAAAGTTTTTTCCACCATTGAAGAGTGCGTGGCATTGCATGACGCGCTTGATGATCCTTACCATCCAGCGTGGCCGGAAACGGCCGCATCGGTAAGTGAAACATGGCAGAGAGCAAAGTACCGCCACCCGGTTTGCGGGGTTGATTACGGCCCAGGAAGTATTAAGCGGCGTTTTGGTGGTGGATACGTTCCCCGCAGCACGTACCAGTATCACGGAGAGTGACATGTACCGATTACTGATTTTTGATGTTGATGGAACCCTGGCAGACCGCGATAGTGGTGAGTTGCTTCCCGGTGTCGCTGAGTTCTTCCAGATGACACCGGAGTGGGACGAGCGCTACGCCATCGCCAGCAATCAGGGCGGGGTTGGCCTGCGGCACTGGATGGAGACGAAGGGGTTCGGCGAGCCTGCCGCTTTCCCTACTGAAGAGGCCGCGCGTGCTCATGTGAATGGGGTGGCGCAAAAGATTGGACGGCCGTTTGATGTCCATATCTGTTTTGCATACCAATCGCAGAGCACCGGATTATGGTCGCCCACGCCTGATGGCATGAATGATGTGCCAGAATGGACGGCGAGCTATCGCAAGCCGAATCCGGGGATGCTGCTGGCAGCGATGAAGGCGGCTGGCGTTACGGCCGAAGAGGCCTTGATGATTGGCAACGGTGAAGAGGACGAGTTGGCGGCAAATCGTGCCAGCGTCACCTTTGTCCATGCCGATGTTTTCTTTGAGCGCAGACAGTATGAGGATGAGTTATGAACGTATCTTCTCATCCCGACACGATGCTTGTCACGATGATGCGTCAGCGAGCACAGAGTACCCGTGCGTTGGAAATGGCGATGCGCCTGGCCTACGCCGAGTTGCTTGCCAATCACAGCAATAATGCAGCGCAATGGCAGGAAGTCCACCGCACTGTGCCAGAATCGGCCGTTGCTGCTCTAACGCTGGCGGTGGTGCAGGCCAATGTCAAGGATGTGGCGCTGACGCTTCTTTCCTTGACCCAATCTCCATCCTATTTGTTTGTGATGCTGGCCGATGGGGTGGGGTTTGATGAGGATGCAAGAACGGCCGTGTTTGCCAGCGCGGAGAGTGCGGCCGTGTTTGCGCGGCAGTTCCCGGAATGGGTATCTGAAATTGGATAGTTGTGTGTACGGCTCGGAATTAGTGAAGGAGTGAATGATGAGAAGTAGATTTGTTTTTGTGTCCGCTGGGCGAAGCAATCGGCTTTGCCCGTACTGTCGGCGTCCGTTGATTTGGTGTACGTGTGATTATTAGGCGTATACGGCCGTTCCTCGGTGGGGAACGGCCGTATCTCTAGGGCAGGGTTGAACGATGAAGTTGGTCATTGTTTTCGTTTGTGTTCTCGCTGTACTAGCTGGTGCGCTCGTTGCTCTTTATTACCATCTTGGCCTTGATGAGGTCATGGAATCGTTGAGCGACCTGGAAACGCTGGACGGGGATTTTTACGAATGACACTCAAATATGGCGACCGCTTTGTTGACAAAATAACTGAACGTTTGTGTTGGTTCGGAAAAGAATTAACAAAACAAGAGGTTATCGCATTAAAGGACAAGGCGTCGTTATGGAAAATGAGATCGGAAGAGCACACGTCTGAACTCCAGTCACGTCAGTCAATC
>CALKWL010000236.1 GCA_938004235.1 uncultured Gammaproteobacteria bacterium | reverse complement strand
CACAAATATTGGGAGTCGCTGGCGGTATTGACGCAGACACGCGAGGATGTGTCTTTGGCGGCCGGAATGATAGACCTCTCCACATTCATTCCCGGCAATTCCGCCCCACCCACCGCCCCCAGCCGTATCAGTGAATTTCTGCTGGAACCGTTCACTAATGACGTGCAGGAAACTTGGATCGGTATCAAGCCGTTCGGCGAGGGTGTGAGCGAGTTTGATCCGATCATACCCGTCGAGAATGGCGCGGCGGCAACGGGGCTACCATCGGGAAAAAACACAGATACGACCATTGACCAGACGGCAACGGCTGGCGGTTCAACTGGCAATGTGAATATCACTGACTTCTCCACTACGCCGGAAATGATGCCACGATGGACGGTATCGCTGCTAGGAGCATTCCCAACCGCCACACATTACGAGCATTGGATCGGCAGATACCGCGTGCTGCTGCGGTACCGAGTGACCAGCGCAACGGCCGTTTTGGGCCTGGCACTGCGAGTAAAAAACGGCGGAGCCGGGTACGCGGGTGGGGAAACACTTCCCCCAACCTACCGCTCTCACACAAACACCAATTGGCAAGTAGCCGACTTAGGTGCGGCGAATTTACCCCCTGCTGGCTACCGCCGTTTTGTGGCAAACAGCTACAGCATAAAAGAGGCGACGTTTGAACTCCATGCGGAGTTGTTGAGCGGCTCAGGCAATTTGGAATGTGATGTGCTGTACTTGGTGCCAGCCCGCTATGCCTTCCATCTCAACGCCTTCTATAACTCTGGTGCAGAGTTGCACATGGTTACACATGAGGACGATGCCGTTAACGGTTATGTGAACTTCACGGGGCTAACGGCCGTTATTGATGCCCATGATCCAGACATTGACGAGATGTGGGCTTATCCTCCAAATTCCCCTGGTGGCGTAATCGTCGTCGTTGCCCAGCGTGACACTGGGCACGTGCTGGCCGATACCGCAGATATTAGCATCTCTGTGGTGCGGAGGTGGGTGGACAAGCATGGTTAGCAGCGCCTACAACCTCCGCATCTTACCGCCACCCCACCGCGCCGAAGTCCAGCACTCGGAGGATTTCACACGCTATGCACAGCAGTACAAGCAGTCCATACGGGCAAGTGGTGGTTTTTGGCAAGCATCGTGGGTGTTTTCAACGGACGGTGGCGGTGACGCGAAGAAGTCCGTAGATACGACATTTCTGTTACGCTGGTATGACGAGGCATTGATGTACGTCATGCAAAACAAGGTGGGCGGTCTGGTGGCGTGGGATGGCTTCGTGGCCGAAATGGAGCTATCCATGAACGGACTAACTGAGCGCCGTAGCGTGCTGGATATGTCCAACACGGTGCGAGTTAAGTACACCGATGAGAACGGCGATGAGCAGCAAACTGACTGGTATATAAACGATCTGTCTGTTTCCCGCTTTGGGCGCAAAGAGGAAGTGATAGACCTATCCGAAATCACCACTGAAGAGGCAGAAGCCTACGCCCAAGCATACTTGCGTGAAAACGGTTGGCCGCATTCACGCCCCACGAAAATTGACCTGAGTGGTTCGGATATATCTGCCCTGACGGTAACGGCCGTTGGGCGAGTGGGCACCGCTAATTTCAAATACACCGATGCGGGCGACGGGGTGACGGTGGGCAATGCTGACGAGTCGGTACGGCTTATCATCGAGAATGACACACAATTCCTGACCCCCAATGCGCTACGGGTGAACGATCTGCAAATACTGCAAAAGCCAAAAGATAATGCCCAGCGTGCCTATGACCGCATCCAAGAGATAGAGGGCATGGGGCGCGTGACGGGCGGCACGCATGAGATTTGGCGGTTCGCTGTGTGGGAGGATGGCCGCGCCAACTACGTGCCGTTCGATAATGAGCCGGTTTATAAATGGTTGGCTAACGGCCGTTTGGTGTCTCCCAGCATGGGAGAAATTGACGCATGGCTAATGCGGCCAGGCGTGGTGCGGAATCACGGGCGTGTAGGGCAGGAGATGCCACCCGGATCGCTGCTGCAACGAACGAATGATATTTACATTGCCGAAATAGAAGTCTCGGCGGGGGCGGAATATCCAACCCTAAAGCCAGAAGTGGAAAGCGAAAGCGATCTCTTCCGCGCCATAGAAGATTACCAACGTTGGCTAGAGCAGGACAAGGGAAATTCTGGCGGCAGTAGTGGCGGGGCAAGTGGCGGTGGGCGTGAGCGCCCGCCCTCCATCGGGGGGCTTAACTAATGGGTATTGAACAGATCGTATTACTGGACGGCACAACAGATACATTAGCCCTGAATGGTATCAACGCGGCGGTGGGCGATCTGATCATTGTGACGGTTGCTACCCGTGCTGCAACCCCATCCGTTTCAGCCAGCAGTACAAACTTATCGTTTGACTCCGCCGCGAGTGTGACAAACGCGCAAAGCCAGCTCGCTCTTGTGTCTCTCCGGGCAATGGCAACAACCGCAGCTACAGAGAATATTACCGTTATGTTGACGGGGAACACGCTCCCTGTTTATGGCATGGCGATTCGTTACTCCGGCTTGGCAACGGGTGCCAACGGAGCGAATGCGGTTGAGGCAACCGCCACGAATGCCGGCCCGCCAAGTACTGACGACGCTAACATGCTACACAGCATAACTACGTTGACAGATGATGCCGTTGCGTTAGCGTTTGGGTCTCACCGTGCTGGCGTTTTCACCGTCCCTTCGGGCGAAACGACGGTATCAATTAACAACACAACAGGTTCGGGGGGTAGCGTTGTGACCCTCTCTGCCTGGTCAGAGGCCACGCCTACAGCGGGGAGCGTGCAGCTTGGTGCTACGGGCGATCTAAACTCGGCACGCGACTGGTCTATGATCATCCTGTCACTGAAGCCGTCATCGGGGACTGCCTACCAGAATTCAGAGGCGGGGGCATTGGGATTCGCTGGGGCAATATCGAGGCGCACGGCAAAGGCTTGGGGAGGGGTGGGGGGTTACGCGGGCGGTCTGACCCGCAAAACGGCAACTAGCCGCAGCGGTTCACTTTCTTTCACAGGCACACTGTTAGCGATCAGGAGCATCATTAACGCCATAGCGGGCGTGTTGGATTTTGCGGGCAGCGCAACACGCAAAACGGCAACTAGCCGCAGTGGTTCGCTTTCTTTTGCTGGTGCCCTGTCCATTGCCAATGCTATCGCCAACGCCCTGGCGGGTGCGCTGGGTTTCGCGGGTGGGCTAA
>CALKWL010000235.1 GCA_938004235.1 uncultured Gammaproteobacteria bacterium | reverse complement strand
CTGATGTCGCAAGATTGCAGGGCATCGGCGGCGGTATGGGCGCACGCCGCACCCACGCTCTTGAGTGCCGCAGATTTGGCGGCAGTGCGGTTCCATACGGTCGCGCCATAACCTTGCGCGATTAGGCGTTCGGTTACAGACGCGCCGAGCAGGCCGGTTCCAAGGATTGAAATATTCGGCATAGAGGGAATGCGTGTTTGCGTCAAAAAATCAGTCACATGAGCCCGATGGAGTTTTATCAAGCCGCACGCGACCGCTGCGACTCATGACCAGCGCCAATTTGTCGTTGTGCGGGGAGCAGAATGTAACCGTACCCGCCAGGAATGCGCCGTTGAGTTGTTGGGGATATCCGTCTGGATTGAAAGAAATGTAGTTAGCCATGGCTCCATTTCCACTCACACGGGTTTTTGCCGAAGGTTCGCCCTGTGTCAATAAGGCTTCGCCGGAATCATGAGCAGCATTGGCGTTGTTGTCAGTAAAGCAGCGCCAGCCGTTAGTCCAGCTGCCCGCGTGGACTGTGCTTAAAGTTACGCGCTGATTGCGCATGATGGCGCTATTGCGCGCCAATGCAATATGCGCCTGAAACTGCTGCACGCTGGAATATAGCGCCATGCGCTCCAGCAAGCGTTGCAGTGAAGGGACAGCGAAGCCTAGAACAATGGCCGTGATGGCTAAAGCCACCAGCAGTTCGAGTAAAGAAAAACCCGCGCGACCAAGTGAAATGGGACGGGGCATAGATCAACCCTTACGAGCTGACGACATGCTGCCCAAGCCTTGAGGCATAGGCAGCACCCAGTTTTGAGCCGCAGGCGAACATGCTGCTCAGCTCATGACTTCCAGCAGTGACGGACATCTTGTGTGCCTGAGATGGCTTTGACCCCGGCCTGGTTGATGGTCAAGGTGCCGCAGGCCGTATCACGCGCCGCCTGTCTACCCTGGGGTACAGCCTGAATGCTGAACGTGCGTGCGGTCGGTTCTCCAGGGACAAAGCTGAAGAGGTAGGTTGTCGGTGCTGTTTCCAGCGGTGTGCGACATCCTCCCAGAGGCAGACCCACAGCTGCGCCTGCGGTTGTCTGGTCGTAGCGAAGATTGGTGCTGTAAAAGCGCTCCATGAACTGTACCTGTTCCATCAGGCAAGACACGGCAGCGCCACGTTTGGATTTGACGACGCTGTCTTGGTAGCTCGGATAAGCAATCGCGGCGAGGATGCCGATAATTGCCACCACGACCATGACCTCGACCAAGGTAAACCCTTTGCTGGTGTGAAAACATGGCATTACGGCTTACCCTTGGTTTCTTTCCGGGGGAGCTCATCCAAAATGATGAGGATTCCACGTAACTTTCCGTTGTCTGACAGATCGTAATACACGTCTGTACCCTCAGGTATGCTCAGCCCTACCAGAGGCGTGTTGGTGGCACTACTCCTGCTGTCACCCACCCACACCTTGGTGTCGGTCGTTATTACATAAGCCTTGCCGTTAATTTTGATCGTGCTCGTTTGAGGGTCGAAGTGGCTCACACTCCCTCCTATCTCGTAACGCGGCACCGAAGGCGAAAGACTCTCCTCACTGGCTAAGGCTACAGCACTAAACGCCAGGGCAGATAAAACAACTGCGCTCGCAATTTTTTTCATGACTCAGTTTCCTATAATTTCACGCCAAGACATACGACCTGTCGGATAGCTCGGGAAAATACGCATACTGGCTGAGGTCGCCAAGGATCCGCCGATGATAATACGATCCCCCATGATGACAGCTTCACTAGGCATACCAATGTTGAAGTCGATCGAGCCAATCGGGATTAGTTTGCCATCGGGGCCGGTCATTTTGTCCCCATCATCCTGAAGGCCGTCGTTATTAAAGTCAAAGAAGACGTTGGTCAACGAACCGCCCGTGAAGGGATCAATAGCGTTGATGAAGCCACGCCCGCTTGGCGTACAAATATCGTCTGACACGGGGATGATGCTGCTAGCCAGCAACACTGTCCCTACGACCATGCTGTCGGTAATGATACGTTCGCCTTCCCGCCCACCGTTCGCAGCACCTGGGGTCAGCAAATCCACATACCAGCCCATTTTCTTGGACATATCCCCCGAAGTTGCTTTTGCGAAGGCGCGAATCACCTTGCCGTCGCTTGTTGTCTGTGTGGTGATACTGCGCGGCATAAGATCGCTACGGGCAACAGTTTTACCATCGTCGATTACGCCGTACCAGGTTTGGGTATCCCTGTTTGACGAATCATCCAGCGTGATATATCGCCCGGTTCCGAAGAAGACGAAACGCTTGCCGAAATTCGGGTCGCTTGTGTTGGGGTTGATGGCGATGGATACGCCGCCAGTAATGGGTTGGAGTTTTCCATTTGCATCTTTGGCAATGAACATGGGTTTCCCATTGGCGATAGCCCATTTACTGGGTTTTACGTCGCTTAGGTCAAATTTCCACATATTGCCGAGCAAGTCGCCTGCATAAATGTAGTCGACCGTACCATTATTATCTGCATCCCAACCTTTGGGGGTTGTCAGCCCGTTAGTGCTGGAGGACGAGCCCTTGCCGGTATCGATTTTTGTCAGCAATTTTCCTGTCGTCAGATCGATAACGTAGAGTACGGCGGTCTCATTGTTGCTGTTGTAGCCGTTGCCGGTAATAACAACCCAGGAGCCGTCATTGGTTTTGGCGATCATCGGCTTGCCTAAAACGTAGCCCATGTCCTCCGCCGCAGGATCCGCAGTAGGCTCGGGATCCACGCTGGGCGTGTACTCCCACAAAACACCTGTTGCGTTAAACGTGGTCGGGTCAGTTACGTTCAAGCCGATCAAGCCACGTGCACCTCTGCCCATAGCTGCGGTGAGGTAATTTTGGCCGCCTGTCTGCGCCTTGGCTGAAACGGCGATGGCTCCGTCCATGAAATAGCGGTGGGTATAACTGGTTTCGCTAAGTTTTTTCAGCCCTGTGGTAAGAAACTCCCCGGGAATATAAGCGAAACGTTCCTCTCCACTTTTCGCGCCAAAGGCGTGCAACATGCCATCGTTGGCACCAACGAAAACAGTGTCACTATCTTTTGCATAGATCGGTGATGAATGCACGATATCGCCCAGAACTTCGGTACGGTTGCGGAACGTGCCGCCATTCTGCATTTCTTTGCTCTGATCGCCGCGCAGGTAGTTGACTACATCCGCGCTACCTAGCGCGGTCTGTTGCGCTGGGGTGAGGTTGGCGTAACTGAAGGCGACTCCCTTGGTGCTCGGGTTCTTCCATGTCCAGATGCTGCGGGATGCGGCTGGCTGGATTTTATCGGTGGCCTTCCACATCGGGCTCGGCTCAAGCCCTGTGTCGGTCACCTTGGTTGCGACCAGCTCTCCGTGCCACTTGCCGCTGGTGTATTTTGCCTGGAAAACGGCTGAGTCGGTCGAAAGCGAGGTGCTGTTCCCTGAAATGTTGGACGCCGAAGCAACGCGCTCGCTGATCTGTCCAAGTGTGTTTTTAAGCGCCTCGGCATACTCATTGGGGTCTTGCGCCGCAACAAACGCCCCGCGGGCGTTCAGCGTGGCGTGCCAGAGGTCGTCAATTTTCGCCTGAGTATTGCTGAAGGGGTCAGGCCAGGTTTTCGCGCCGCTAATCAAATCGGGAAGATCTTTGGTGGGGTCGAGGGTTCCGTTTGCGCCCAGAGAAACGCCAAAGGTCGACATATGCTGCCAGAAGGCCGGGTCGGCCGATGAGACCGGTACGTCATTTTTCATAAATGACTCTGGGCGCAAATCCATTTTCCAGTATTTCATGGCGACATCCGCCAAGGTGTCGCTGCGACCATCCTTGTAGGGGGCTTCGGCTTCGTATTTGAAACTCGCACCGTCCGGACCGGTAATCGTGGAGCCGTCCGTTCCATCTTCGTTACCTACGCTCTGGTTGGGGCCGTTCCAGTAGCCGTCCGTGGTCAGAATGGCGAACGACTGGCGGCAGGAGACTTGTAAGCCCCCTCCCCCGACATCCGGAGCCCATGGGCCGCCTGAGGTGGTGTTTTGATAGTATTTTCCTACAAGATTCAATGCTTTGCGTAAAGGTGTGTTGGATTGCGGCATGGGCCATTGATAGAGGCGCTCGTAGAAATTCTGCTTGTAGCTGCCCTCAAAGTTGCCGTCCACCGGCGAGGAGGTGATGGGAATCTGGTAGTTAATGCCGCCGTTGTTGATGGTGGTGAAGCCGACGCGGAAGCTTTTGGGGTTGAGTCCAAGAAAGGCAAGACCCGTGCCTCCGCGCACGCTCAGGATGCGCGAGCGGTAATAGCTGAACCAGTTGGCAAAGTTTTGGCGCTCTTCGAGAACCGTGCGCTCAACACCCCCCGGCCAGGTGAATTTGGTGACAGCTTTTTCCGAGCCTCCGTTCAGATCCTTGGAGTAACCTGAGCTGCCGCGAATCTGGTATTTGATATAGCTTTTATAGCTGGTAACGCTGCCCGAACCCTTGTACTGGTAAAAGGTGATCGGGTAGTAGTTGTCGCTGTGGGTGGAGGCCTTATTCGACCAGTTGGTGTACTTCTGCTGACTGGTCAGGTCGATGCAACGATTGTTGCGATCCCATGTACCACTACAGGTTGAGCCGGGCATGCTCACCACGTCGTAGGGGTTGTAGCGCGCCCGCGTGGGGTCGGCGTTGCCAAACGAGGTGCCGTCATATTTGACCCAGGGCGTGTAGGTAATGCTGGGGTTGTAATGCACTTTGTTGTTGTACCAGGAGCGAACTCTGGTGTTGGTGCTGCTGGTATCGTCGAAGGCGACGATACTTTCGTTGCCATCGCTGTAGTTTGGGCCGCCATACACATGGCTTGGCGGGGGGAAAAGGTAGTCTGTATAGGTCAGAGAATCAGGCATGGCTTCCCAGTGCATACTTCCTGAGTCGTCGAGGATGAACATCAGGTTGGCGGCAACGCCGGTGCCGGCCTGGATGGGGCTGGGGGGAATGGGCAGATCGGCATGGGCTGGCGCGGCCAACCACACTGGTGCAGCGAAGGCCAAGACAAGCTTGATGCCCAGCGCCAGTGTGTGCGGGCTTAAGGGTTTTGGGTGTGTCGCGGCGGAAAAGTTTTTCATGACGTTGTCCTCAAAAACGCGGTGGTTTAAAGGCGGTAGGCGATTTATGGAGCAAAGGTGGCTTGCAGCATGGTGCTGGCGCGATCCGCCGCCTGACTGCGAACGGTGGCGCGGAAACGATCACCCATGCAGTTGGGGTGCATAGGAACCTGTTGTTCACAACTGAACCAGTTGGGCGCTGTTCCCATGAATTCGACAAAGAACTGGGGTGCATTGGCGAGATTGCCGAGCGTACCTGCCGCAAGCCAGGCCGTGGGTACAGGCGCCCAGCCAGCAAAGGCAGGATCCATCCAGCGGTCGGTACACATGGGGTCAGGGCGGGCGCAGAACCCGGCCAAGCCATTGGGCGGGCCACATTCCGCAACATCACAGTTGTTGTCGGTGTAGTCCGACTCGGCAAGATCCGGCGGGTAGTCCGTGGAGTTGCGAATATTGGGCTCGATGGCGCGCAGACCCGCTTCGTCAGCCTGGAATGCCAGACTGCGGTCGTACATGTTGGAGCTCATGCGTTCCTGCATGGTGACGCCGCGTATGCTGGCCACCCCCATGATGGTGATGATGACAAGCAGAATCAGCGAGACGACAAGCGCAGCTCCGCGTGTGCGTTGAATCGTTGGGTGAGATTTCATGATTGGCGGCTCCTGAGAGTGACTGTCTGCGTGATGGTGCGTTGCAGACGGCTATTATCGAGGTTGTCAGTGCGTGTGCCTGTTTCTGTACCGCTAAGGGTCAGCGCGATGCGCACAGCGGTGACGTTTACCCAAGAAGCGGCGGGAACCGCATTGGCGGCAACGTAGGCGGTGGCGGGCGGCACAAGGTAAGTCAGGCGCATTGCGTCAACGCCTTCAACCATTTCCTGTGGCGCCGCGTTGTTGACCACTCGATAAAGCGAGTTGATCGGGTTGCCTCGCGCGTCAACGCGCCCGCTTGCACCGATGTACCAGGTTGCAGAAACGAAGCGCACCAGCTGCGAGTTCGCGTTGTAGGCGTGCTCTGTTCCCGGGTTTTTGCATTCCACAGGAAATCCGAGACCCTTGGTGCAGTTGCCGGGTGTTCCTGTCCCCGTGTTGTGTACGATGGTGACATTATGTTCGTTGGCATTAGTCACCTGGAAAATGGAGGTGAGGCCAAAGTCGCAGACCATGAGAATGTCGCCGTCCTGGATACCGTGTGCCGTGGTGTTGACCTTGAATTGCGCGGCCTTTGGTTGGTGTTCGGCGACGCTGATGCTTGCCCCTGATGCGCCCATAACGGTCACGGCATCTGTGCCCGTTATGCGCCGAGGGGCGGCTGTTCCTGTGCCGATAGCTGGAAAGGCTGTGTTAAAAGCTGTGTCCGTGCTGTAGCCCATAATGCCGCCTTGCCAGTTGCTCCACGTGTTGGTTGCGGCATTGTTGAGTACGTTGGCGACGGGATTGTTGCGGTTGCAGGGGTTGCCTCCGGCTTCGCGAATATCTCGCGCCATGAGCTCAAAGGCCATACGTGCGTTTTCCTGGATGCGCGAAAGACTGTCGGTGGTGCGTCCCGCTTGCTGTGTGGCGATAAAGATGCTGACGACCCCGCCGAGGAGAAATAGCCCCAAAGCCATACCCACCATGAGTTCGACTAGGTTGTAGCCCCGGGCGCCCCCGCATCCGGAGCGACCTAAACCTGAACATTGACGCTGGATTTTCATAGTTGACTTACCGTAGTGACTGTTTCGACTGTGCTGCCTGAGGTTTGTGTGCCGGTTAAAACACCGCCGCGACTATCATCCCAGCGAACTTCGACTGTACACACCCCCGCCGGCGTGCAGGCGATGCGCCCGCATGCCGCCGGGTCATTGAGCGCGGCCTGAATGTCTGTGATCCATTGTCGGCGATCATTTTGTGCGAGCGTACCTCCCGATGGGGGGGTACATGTCCATCCCATGTTGTAGCTGCCTGCGCGCATCGCATCCGTATTGGCGCGCATGGCATCAAAGATGGCGTAGCTCTGCATGACGGCGAGGCTGCGCTCCAAGGCGCTCTGGTTGTTGCGTAGTGCGCTGGCCTGAAGCGCAGCTACGCCAAGTAAACCCACGGAGAGAACGAATACGGCAATAAGCGCTTCAAGGATGGCGAAACCTTTATGGCTGGGTAAGGGATGAGGGTTCATATGGATGGCCTTTGACCTGATGGGGTTGGAGCTCGGCGAAATTTAGGGACATGCGCCCGCTGTGTTAACACGCGCCGAACGAACCCCCGCCGGGGTGATGGTAATGGTGCGGCTGTTTTCAGCAGGCAGGGTCGTTGGGATGCAAACCCTCACTACGCCCCCAACGAGCGGCGCAATGGCAGCTCCTGCGTGGGGTAGTCCGTCGCCGCTGAAGGTGACAATATTGCCGGCGATGTTGGTTCTTACTGGAACAGCGGGGTTGATGATGCCGTTGCGCAAGACGGTCTCGCCTGGGTCAACGGAGGCGTTGTTATTGGGGTTGGTGAACACAATCCAGCCAGTCCAGTCCCCCGCAGCAGCGCAGCTCGCGCCGTCGGCGCTGGAACACAGGCTGACGCGGCTGTTCAGGCGTACAGCCTCTGAGCGAGCCTGGCTCAAGCCGGCAACGAGTTCGTTAGTGGTGCTTGTTAGCCGACTTGAGTTCATGGCCGACTGGAAGCTGGGTATGGCGATAGCCAGCAAGATTCCGGCAATGGAAACCGTAACCATTGCTTCAATGAGGGTGAAACCTTGTGCGGGTTGTTGTGGGGGGCGCGGCATAAAAGTTATCTCACATTCATTCTGTGTGTACTAATAGTCTTCTGAGCCTGGTTCTGCAAGCTAACTGAGGGTGAGCGGTCGGTTTGTGCGTCCGGGCGGTTGTTGTTCTGGCAGCAACGATTTGCTTTTGTTTGCATGTACTGGCGCCAGGTTTTGTCAGGGAGATCAGTATGGATAACCATGCTTCTAGGGTGAGTGGCTCGGTGGGAATGCCTTTGGACGTGTTTTGCCGTCCTGGTGCGCTGCTGGCGGTGGTGCTGGCAGCGGAGGGCGTGGCGTTGTTGCTGGCTTTGGCGCCGGGGGTGGAGGGGGAGCGCTGGGTGCGTTTGGGGTTGATGTCGCTGTTTGTGCAGTGGGTGGCGCTGGCCTGGGTGGCGGGGCTGTGTGTGGCGCGGCGGAGTCTGGCGGGGTATCCGGCGCTGCGCGTGGCCTGGGTGGCGGTGTTGTGGCTGGTGGTGGTGAGCGTGGCGGTGGGGGGGATTGCTTTCGTCGCTCTGGCAGATTTAGGGGTGTGGTTGGGGGAAGTTTGGGTTTTTGTCGGGCATGTGGCTCTGATGAGTACGGTGGTCGGATTGTTGGGGGTGTTGGGCTTTTATGCGTTCTGGCAGGGACGAGGTTGGGCGTTGCGTGCGCGGGAGGCGGAACTTGCCGCTTTGCATGCCCGGATGAGGCCGCATTTTCTGTTTAATACGCTCAATTCGATCGCCAGCCTGATTCCGGCGCGGCCTGCGGATGCGGAAGCGATGGTGGTGGATTTTTCATTGTTGTTGCGTGCGGCGCTTGCGGAGGCGGGGCTGGTTGCGCTTGCTGATGAGCTGGCGGTGGTGCGTGGTTATCTGGCGATTGAGGCGGTGCGGCTGGAGGGGCGTTTGCGGGTGGAGTGGTCGGGAGATGTGCTTGCAGATGAGGGGGCGTTGCGGGCGGTGCGCGTGCCGTCGCTGTCGATTCAGCCGCTGGTGGAGAACGCGGTGCGTTATGGGGTGGAGCCGGCGCGCGAGGGCGGGGAGGTGGCGATTGATGTGTCGCGTGTAGGGGATGAGGTGGTGGTGACGGTGCGCAATGCGCTGCTGGCGCAATCGCCGCGACAGGCGGGGTCGGGTATGGCGCTGAGCAATGTGCGTGCGCGGGTCTCGGGCTTGTTTGGCGATGCTGGGCGCCTGGCGGTGACGCGGGACGATGGCGTGTTTGAGGTGAGGTTGGGGGTGCCGGGACAGGGGGTGAGAGTGTAGGTGCGAATTTATTCGCACGAGCAGGCTTAAAAATGTGCGAATAAATTCGCACCTACAATGCTCTTTTTGTCCCTGCCTTTTTAGACCACCATCGGGGAGGCGGTCTTTTTCTGCCACAGCTTGGCGAAGTTAAGTGTGACGGGGCAGCCGTTGAGGGTGAGATCGAGACTTTGGTCGTGGAAGTCGCCGATTTTTCGGTAGTTCCCGTCGATCAGTTGCCAAGCCTTGATTTTGCGTTCGTCAGGGTAGGCGATGAGGTAGTAGGCGACGCCTTCGCTCTGGTAGAGCTGGAATTTGGTATGTTCGTCGTGACGGGCGCGGCGTGGGGAGATGATTTCGACCACCAGATCGGGGGCGCGGGTGATGAATTCGCCTTCGGGAGTGTGGCAGATGATGAGCAGGTCAGGGCGCACGACGGTGTCACTGCTGAAATAGATGTCGGTTTCAAACAGGGCGCGGCAGTGGGGGCATGGGTCGAGGGCTTCATCAAGTAAGCGAGCCAGACCCATGGAAAGCGTTTGGTGTTTGAGTGCCGGCGCGGGGCTCATGGCGTAGGGGATGCCTTCGATCAGTTCCCAGTCGCCTTCCCAGTGTTGGTAGTCTTCGGTGGTGTAGTGTTCGGGTTGGTAGGCGAGGTTGGGCATGGTGGTTGCTCCCTTTGTTGAATGAAGAGGATGGTTGCGAGGACGTTGATCTTCTGCCCTTCCCCCTTTCCCCAGCGGCTTCGCCTCCCTCGCTGCGCTCTCCCCGCGAGGGGCGAGGGGGCAAATCCGGGTGGATACAAACTTTCGGGAAACGCTGATTTATTCAGCGTTTCCCGCTTGGGGCAGGATGCCCCAACACGATCAAAGACGGAAGTCTTTGATTCGTGAGAGCTTATCGCGGGCGTGTACCGCGATAAGCGAGCTGATTTATTCCATGGATGGAATAAATCAGCATCTAGTTAGGGGAATTGTAGCGCATGAAGGTTTTGATCGCGGATGATGAGCGTTTGGCGCGTGAGCGTTTGCAGCGCATGTTGACGGGGCTTGCGGGTGTGGAGGTCGTCGGTGCGGTGGGCGATGGCGCGGCGCTGTGCGCGCAGCTTGAGGCTTCGGGAGCGCAGGTGGTGATGCTGGATGTCGATATGCCAGGGCGCACGCCGGGGGAGGATGGGGTGGCGCTAGGGGCGTGGCTGGCGAGCTTGCCGCAGCCGCCGGCGGTGATTTATGTGACGGCGCATCCTGAACATGCCTTGCGCGCGTTTGCGACCCACGCGGTGGATTATCTGCTCAAGCCGGTGAGCCTGGAGCGCTTGCGCGCGGCGCTGGATGCGGCGGGACGGGTAAACCGCGTGCAGGCTCAGGGCTATGTTCAGGGGCAGGCGCCTGCCGAGCCGGGCGTACGTCATTTGACGGTCAGGCAGGGGCGCAGTGTGCGGTTGGTGGATGTGGATGAGGTGGTGTGCTTCGAGGCGGGAGACAAGTATGTCACTGCGACGCTGGCGGATGGCGGTGAGGTGGTGCTGGATGAGTCGCTGGCCTGGCTGGAAGCGCATGTCGGCGGGGGTTTTTTGCGCGCCCATCGGGCGGCGCTGGCGGCGGCGGCGCGCATTGAGCGTCTGGAGCGTGATGCGGATGGGGGGCATCATCTGGTGTTGCGCGGTTTGCCTCGGCGGATTGAGGTGAGTCGGCGGCAGTTGAGGGTGGTGCGCGAATGGTTGGAGAGCAGGCGTTGAGTTTATTGGCATACAATGCCTGCTTTGTTTTTCGCCCCTTTGAGTCTGGAGTTTTCCCTGAGTCGTTCCCTGCTTAAATCCACCGCCGTCATCAGCACCATGACCCTGCTCTCAAGGGTGTTGGGGTTTGTGCGCGATATGGTGTTTGCGCGTTTGTTCGGTGCGACTGGGGCGACCGACGCCTTTTTTGTGGTGTTCAAAATTCCGAATTTTCTGCGCCGTTTGTTCGCGGAGGGCGCGTTTTCGCAGGCATTCGTGCCCTTGCTTGCGGAGTACCGCGAAAAGCGCACGCGCGAGGAGATGTTGGACTACCTGGCGCATGTCGCGGGTACGCTGGGGGCGGTGTTGTTGCTGATTTCCACCCTGGGCGTGGCCGCTGCGCCCTTACTGCTGTTTCTGTTCGCGCCGGGGTTTCATGGCGATGCGGCGCAGTTTGCGCTGGCCGAGGAGATGCTGCGCATCACTTTCCCCTACATTTTCTTTATTTCGCTGACGGCCTTTGCCAGCAGTTTGTTGAATAGTTTCGGTAAATTTGCGATTCCGGCCTTGACGCCGATCTGGCTGAATATTGTGCTGATCGCGGCGGCGTTTTTGGGTGCGAATTATGCCGATGAGCCCATGTTGGTCTTGTCCTGGGGCGTGCTGGTCGCTGGGATGGTGCAGCTGGGGTTTCAACTGCCGTGGATCTGGCGCATGGGCCTGTTGCCGCGCCCGCGTTTTTCCTGGCAGCACGATGGCGTGCAACGCACGTTCAAGCTGATGTTGCCGGCGATTTTCGGCTCGTCGGTGA
>CALKWL010000234.1 GCA_938004235.1 uncultured Gammaproteobacteria bacterium | reverse complement strand
GATTGACTGACGTGACTGGAGTTCAGACGTGTGCTCTTCCGATCTTGTGGGGCGTATTCGCGGCATTTAAGGGAGGGGCACGATGCGTTTTTTCGGTATGGTGATTGCCCTGGCTCTGCCCCTGCTGCTGATGTGGTGGGTGATGCGCCCGTCGGATAATCCGATCACGCCCGTTGTGCGCGAACACATGAGTGAATACATCACAGCCATTGAGGCAGAGCTTGGCGAGTCTGACCCGGCTTGCCTGAATCATGTCGGACCGTTTCCGCTTGACCCTGTGAAACAGTTTCTCCCTCCGGGTTGTACGGACTGCGCAGCTTTGGTGCAGGCAGGTCTTATCAGTAAAGACTCAGGTAGCGGAATCTATCGGCTTGCCGCGCTGGGCAAGCAGCATTACACCGAGGTCGTGGATGCGCGCCGCGTGGTACACGGCAATAGTGCTCGCGAAGCCTTGCGTCAGCCGCGCTTGTGTTTCGGCGAAACGCGGGTGCATGCGATCGTGGAATCTCTGCCGGCCTTTCCCTTTGGTTCGGATAAGGCCATTTCCGTTAAGGTCATTATGGAAGTCCGTGAGCCATCGCCCTTTCTGTTCACAGAACAAGCCAGAGCACTTGAGTTGCCTCAGCCCACTCAGAGCGCATCGGGTCAGCCATGGCTGCTGCCGCCCAAGATCGTAAGCTTTGTAACCAATCACAACGGCACCATCCTGTATTTCGACAACAGCATCCGCTATGGCAAGTGGATCAAGGAACAATGACTTGAGGCAAGCATCATGATTTTAATGATCGACAACTACGACTCCTTTACCTACAACATCGTGCAATATCTGGGCGAGCTGGGGGCAGATGTCGAGGTTCATCGCAACGATGAAATCACGTTGGAGGATATTGAGCGCATGGCACCGAGCCATATCGTGGTATCCCCCGGCCCTTGTACGCCGCATGAAGCCGGCATTTCGGTGGAGTCCATCAAGCATTTCGAGATCGGAAGAGCACACGTCTGAACTCCAGTCACGTCAGTCAATCT
>CALKWL010000233.1 GCA_938004235.1 uncultured Gammaproteobacteria bacterium | reverse complement strand
CGGCGACCACTGAGATCTACACTCTTTCCCTACACGACGCTCTTCCGATCTACATCAGCGGGCGTATCCTTTGTATGCCTCCTCGGTGTGCTCTGTGTCCTCTGCGGCTAAAAATCCGCCTTCAAGGTTAACCCCATGCCCGAACTCCCCGAAGTTGAAACCACCAAGCGCGGCATCGCACCGCATCTGCTCGGCCAGCGCATTCTCGCCACGCATGTGTATCAACCGAAACTACGCTGGCCAGTCGATCACGATCTGGCGCAAAGCCTGCTTAACCAGGCCGCGATAAACATCGAACGCCGAGCAAAGTACATTCTGATTCACTTTGGCCACGGCAGCTTGATCGTACATCTGGGCATGTCCGGCAGCCTGCGCCTGGTCGAACGCAGCACGCCGCGTCTAAAACACGATCATATCGAATGGGAGCTGGCCAATGGCCTGAATTTAAGGCTGCACGACCCGCGACGCTTTGGCGCGGTGCTGTGGACGGCGGCTCCAACTGAGAACCACCCATTGCTGACCCAGCTCGGCATCGAGCCGCTAGACGCCGCCTTTTCGGGCGAGCGGCTTTACGCCCTGCTGCACGCGCGCAAAACTGCCGTCAAACCCGCGCTTATGAATGCCCGTCTTGTGGTCGGCATCGGCAATATCTACGCCAACGAAGCCCTGTTTCTTGCCGGCATTGACCCGCGCCGTGCCTGCAATACCCTGAGCCTCGACGACTGCACGAGCCTCGTTGGACACATCAAGAACCTGCTGGAACAGTCTATTTTGCAAGGCGGAACCACCCTTCGCGACTTTATCAGTCCCGAAGGCCGCCCCGGCTATTTTCAGCAAACCCTCAACGTATATGGACGCAGCGGCGAGCCCTGCCGGGTATGCAGCGCGCCGATTGAGTACCTGACCCAGGCGCAGCGCCGCAGCTTTTATTGCCCGGTATGCCAGGCGCCCGAATGACAGGCGGCTAGGAACAAGGCTTTTTGTACGCGAGCCCGCCACATGCACTATGCTCTCCCGCATGAATCACCCCCATTCCTCCCTCCGCATTCAAGCGCCCGCGCCGTACGACGGGCGTTCGGCGCTGCGTCGCCTTTTTATCGCGCTTAGCCTCCTGCTGCTGTTTTTTGCAGTGCTGCCCAACGCGCTGGCTCAGGAATTGCGCATCGGCGTTCTTGCGTTACGCGGCGAGAACAAAGCCATGGAAAGCTGGTCACCGACAGCTCAATACCTCCAGAAGCAGCTCCCAGGCTACGAAGTCAGCATCGTCCCGCTCGATTTCGACGAAATCAAACTCGCGGTACGCCAGCGCCAAATTGACTTCATTCTCACCAACCCAAGCTATTACGTCGAACTGGAAACCCTGTACGGCGCATCGCCGGTGGTCACGCGCAAAAGCTGCCACAAGGATCTCGGCGCACCCAGCAGCCGTTTCGGCGGGGTTATTTTCACCCGCGCCGACCGCGAAGATATCCGCGAAATCGCCGATCTCGCCAATCACCGCTTCGGCGCGGTCGATCCCAACTCGTTCGGCGGCTGGCATGTCGGCTGGCGCGAACTGCTCAAACATGGCATAGACCCCGAAAAAGACCTCGCCGCCCTGAGCTTCCTCGGCACCCACGACAACGTGGTGCGCGCCGTACTCGACGGCTCGATCGACGCCGGCACGGTACGCACCGAGACGCTGGAGCAGATGGCTGCCGAAGGCAATATTCGCCTTGAGGATTTGCACATTCTCAACCTCCGTCCGGTCGAAGGCTTCCCCTTCCTCGTAAGCACGCCGCTTTACCCCGAATGGCCGCTGGCGCGCCTGCCCGGAGTGCCGGATCAGCTTGCCATTGATGTCGCCATCGCCCTGATGCAAATGCCCAGCGGCCATCCTGCGCTGGAGTCCAGCCAGACCGCCGGCTGGACCTTGCCTCTTAACTACCAGCCTGTGCTCGATGCGCTAAAGGATTTGCGCATCGGCCCCTATGCCCACCTGCGCCATCTCAGCCTGCGTGACGTGCTGCACGAATACGGTCTTTGGGTAGCGCTGTGGACGCTGCTGCTGAGCCTGGCGCTCATCGTTCTGGCCTATGTCATGCGTCTGAACACGCGCCTCCGGCAAAATCACGCCGAACTGCAACGACTCAACGACCATCTTGGCGAGCGGGTACAGGAACGTACCGAGCAGATCGCCGGACTATTGCAACGTGAGCACTACCTGCGCGGAATTGTTGAAACCGTCGCCGACATCAACCAGATCATCATCACCACCGACACGGCGGACGACATGCTGCGCGCCAGCTGCGACCGCCTGATCGCCCACCAGGACTACCGTTTCGCCTGGATCGGACAGATCGACGAGCATGGCGCACTGAGGGTCTCCAGCCGCTCATGGGGGCCGAGCCTGGGCATTCTCCAGCTGGCGCGCACCGACCAGGACACGATGGCAGCGCGCTGTCTGAAAGAAAACCATACGCTGACCGAAGGCATCGAATGCGCGGTTGCATTCAGCGGCGAGCGCATCACGGCTCAGGCAGCCATCCCCTTGCGCAAGGATGCCTTCGCCTCGCCGCTAGGCGTACTCTGCGTCTACACCTCACACGCCAAAGGCTTCGATAGCGAAGAAATCGCCATGCTCGAACAGCTGGCGGGCGACATCGGCTTCGCCATTCAGGCCTTCGAGCAGGAAATCGCCGCCGGGCATTTACAGGAAGAACGTATTCATTATTACGAGGAAACCATCCTTTCGATGGTGGACATGATCGAAAAACGCGACCCCTACACCGCCGGCCACAGTCGACGCGTCGCGGATTACGCAGTGCGCATCGCCCGTGAACTGGGCGTGCCGACGGAGCAGATCGAAAAACTGCAACGCGCGTCCATCCTGCACGACATCGGCAAAATTGCCATTCCCGACGCGGTGCTGCTCAAGCCGGGGCGCTTTACGCCGCTGGAATTTGAACTTATCAAGCAGCATGTCGAAGTCGGCTATCAGACGCTGTCGCATATCGAAATCTACAAAGAGCTGGCGGAAATCATGCGCCACCACCATGAGCGGCTCGACGGCAGCGGCTACCCCCAAGGGCTCAGGGACGGACAGATTCCGCGCCTGTCGCAAATCATGGCTGTAGCCGACACCTTCGACGCCATGACCACCGAACGCATCTATAAAAAGCGCCAGGACACTTCCACGGCGCTTGAGGGTTTGCGCGCCCTGGCGGGGATACATTACGCCCGTGACATTATCGAAGCTGCGGCGCGTGCACTTGGCTCGATCGAGCTCCCGCCGGCAGGCGACCAGCTTCCGCGCACCCCGCTGGAAAAACAGCGTTTCGCCTATTTCTTCAACGACCCTCTGACTGGCCTGCACAACGACGACTACCTCAAGGTGTTGCTGGCCGGACGTCAATTCCAGGACTGCGCCCACGCAACGCTCATCCTGCTGCGCGATTTTTCCGCCTTCAGCGCACAACGAGGATGGTCAGAAAGCGAGCGCCTGCTCTGCGCCGTCGCTGACTTCCTCACTCGTGAATACCCCAACACCACGGCATTTCGCATTATGGGCGACGATTTCGTGCTGCTCAGCAAGCGCCCGCTCGGTCTTGAAGCGCAACGCCTTGAACAAGGCCCGCTGCTTGGCAGCGCGGTCAGGGTCGAGGTGCACCATTTCAATCTTGAACAAGACGGGACAACAGAGCTTGATATCCTGCTTGAATGACGAGGACAAGTGCTGTATGGAACGGCGCTGGGATGCTTAGCATCACCCGAAGGGCTGCATCCATGGATGGATGCAGCAGCCCCGCAGCGAATCCCCGAGACATATCAAGTCGATAGGCGAGGGGTGAGCGAAGAAGCGACGCAGCCATCTGCTCGCGCAGTAGGTTTTTCGAGGTGCCCGAGCGTGTTGAGCTGACTTTTTACCCGCTGATACAAGGCTTCCTGCTCTTCGGAAGATAGATTTTCCAGCGCCAGTCCCTGCTCCGCCGCCAGGCGCTCCATTCCTCTGAAGCGCTGCTCAAACTTGGCATTGCAGCCGCGCAAGGCCGCCTCAGGATCCACGCCGAGTTTGCGCGCCAGATTGGTCACGGCAAACAGCACATCGCCCACTTCCTCGAAGATATTCGCCGCATCCTGCGCGGCGATGCCCGCACGCAATTCCTGAAGCTCTTCTTCAATTTTTGGAAACACCGCCTGTGCATCCGGCCAGTCGAAACCTACGCGCGCGGCGCGTTTTTCCAGCTTCACGGCGCGGGTCAGC
Organism: uncultured Gammaproteobacteria bacterium; assembly: GCA_938004235.1. GTDB lineage: Bacteria > Pseudomonadota > Gammaproteobacteria > Halothiobacillales > Halothiobacillaceae > Thiofaba. Next base: position 1,032 of record CALKWL010000233.1, on the reverse strand, counting down.
GCGGGCAAGGCATCCGCTACACCATCCAGAGCGCTTGACGGCTTGGCCTGCTTATCCGCCCGCTCAGCGGCCTTCTGCGCCTCCCAGGCGGCCTTGATCGCGACCTCGTCATCATGGCGCACCTCGCCGAACACATGCGGATGGCGGCGAATCATTTTCTCCACAATGCTGCGCGCCACGTCGTCAAAGGCAAAATACCCCGCCTCCTCAGCCATGCGCGCGTGATAGACCACCTGCAACAGCAGGTCGCCCAGCTCGTCGCGCAGCTCGCCCATATCCCCCCGTTCGATGGCATCCAGCACCTCGTAGGCTTCTTCCAGCGTGTACGGCGCAATACTGGCGAAGGTCTGCCGCCTATCCCAGGGACAGCCGTGTTCCGGATGACGCAGCGCCGCCATCAGTTCGCACAATGCACGAACAGGATCATGTTCGTCATACGTTATGGCCAAAGTCATCAATCATCTCCATACGTTTTGACAGCATCGTCCAGAACCTTTTCACCCGCCAAATGAGCCACAATCACTGCACCCACCGTGTCGCTGTAAACATTGACGCTGGTTCGGAACATGTCGAGCAGGCGATCGACAATCAGAATCATCCCCATGCCTTCGAGCGGAAGCCCCAGTGCACCCAGAATCAGCGTAATGGCGACCAGGCTGGCTGAGGGCACTGCGGCTACCCCAATCGCCGTCATCAACGCCAGCAACATGACCAGCATCTGAGCGCCAAAACTCAACTCCATGCCGTAGGCCTGGGCGACAAACAACACAGCAGCGCATTCATACAAAGCTGTACCATTCATATTTACGGTTGCACCGAGCGGCAACACAAAGGATGAAACCGGTTTGGACACGCCTGCCCTTGATTCCACGCTATCCATACTTACGGGCAGTGTGGCCGCCGATGAGCTGGTGGAAAACGCCATCAGCAAGGCGGGAGAAACCGCCGAAATCATGCGTAGCGGGCTTTTGCGAGTGACGCCCCACAAGATCGGAAGAGCACACGTCTGAACTCCAGTCACGTCAGTCAATC
>CALKWL010000232.1 GCA_938004235.1 uncultured Gammaproteobacteria bacterium | reverse complement strand
TTCCCTACACGACGCTCTTCCGATCTAAATCATTACCGCTCCCGGCTCGGCGCCTAGTCCGAACTGGCTGAATTTTGCCGTTACGGCCAAGGCCAGGACACATATTCGTGCCTTCCTCAAAGGCTTGCATGCTGACGAGGCGGTGCAGCTTGGCGCTCGCCTGCTCGACAAGGCTCTGGAACCCCATCATTGCGCCTTGGCGGATATTGATCCTGAGCGTGTCGCACACTGTGTCCAGGATCATTACCAGATAACCCTGAATGACCTATTACGGGAAATTGGTCTTGGTAACCGCATGGCGACGCTGGTTGCCTTGTGCCTTACAGCCAAGTCTTCAGAAGGGGACGAGGGTGAATCCGTTCGCGGTTTGAGCAGCGCCCCATTAATCCTACGCGGTTCGGAAGGGCTCGTTGTCAGCTTTGCCAAATGCTGTCACCCGATTCCTGGGGATCCGATCATTGGTTTTGTGAGTACCGGGCGGGGCGTGGTGGTGCACCGACGCCAGTGCGGTAACGCCGTCGAGCTTGCATCACGCCCCGAGAATCTCATGCCGGTAGAATGGGCCGAGGATGTCGTTGGCGACTACCAGGCTGAAATTACCCTGCACGCCAAAAACCTGCGTGGTGGACTTGCGCGTATGGCGGGCAGTATTGCCGAAACGGGCGCCGACATTGATAACGTCAGCTTTGACGATCGCGACCAAAATGTAACCGTTATCACCTTCCTGCTGCGCGTCACGAATCGGCTCCATCTTGCACAAATCATCCGTCGTCTGAAACGTGAGCAAGGCGTACTCAAGGTCTGGCGCACCTGAAGGCAGGCAAGGTTTGCCGCGTTGTAATCATGATTTGAAAAATGGCACTAACCCGAGGAAGTATCCAAGATGACCCGCACCACCATTCAGACCCATCATGCCCCGCAAGCGATTGGAACCTATTCCCAGGCCGTGCGTGTCGGTGACACCGTTTATCTCTCCGGTCAGATTGCACTTGAACCTGCGACCATGCAGATGGTGCAGGAAACCATTGAGTCCGAAATCCACCAGGTGTTTCGAAACCTGCGTGCGGTATGCGAAGCCGCAGGCGGTTCATTGAACGACATTGCCAAGCTGAACATCTACCTCACTGATCTCGCCAACTTTGCGACGGTCAACAGCATCATGGCCGAGTATTTCGACATGCCCTACCCGGCACGTGCGGCCGTAGGCGTAGCCGCCCTGCCGCGTCACGCGCGGGTCGAGGCCGACGGCGTCATGGTGGTCGGCGCGCATGAAGCGGACGTCATGCCCTAAGACATAAAAAAGCCCACCTTCTGATGAGGTGGGCTGGATGTCTGTAAAAATATGGTGGGCCCAGCGGGATTCGAACCTGCAACCAAAGGATTATGAGTCTTGGTATTGGCGACACACTAGACCACTTTGTTATGTTTTTCAAATAGTTGCACAACGTTATCAGGCTGCAAAACCACTGTTTCACACACACGGGTGGACAGATTTTGGACACTTTCAAGGAACGGGGATTGCGGGTCTAAACCATGTTGAACGGTGTAAGAATCCACCATACTGGACTGGAGTTCGCAAAGCTCTGTGTTAAGACGCTCCATCCAGACGGCAACCTCTGGGGCAATCGAATCATGAGAAGCCTTGAGTAAGAGTGCTCGAACTGCGTTGTAATCCTCCACCAAATAGCCAATGCGTAAAAGTTGCCCGCTTGTGGTCATACCCCCCCCTTTAATAAATAAAATTCCAATGCACGACGAAATACAGCCGCAAGGGTTCTATCCTCCCTTTCTGCGATTTTTCTAAACCGTTCCAAAATATCCGGGTCAACTTGAAACGAGGTCATAACCTTGGGTTTCTTTTTGGACTTAACCAAAGAATCAGTATTAGATGAATCAATATCATCATTTTCAACAACCGGAAAAAATGAATTGATATGTTTAAGTTCATCAGGGGTTAGAGGAGCTTTACTGTTTCTAGCTCTCATATATTCCGAAACAGATGCGGGTAAAGTAAATCCTGAATCAGATGAAGGGGCATCACTGGCGATGACCGGAGAGGGTGAAGAGTGCACCGTATCCGCAGGGGCATCTTTCAAAATTGAACGAAGTTGCGCTTGATTAGCCTCATTAACGCGAAGCTGTGCAAATTGACGAGGAATGCCATTGGACACCAATATCTCAAGAGCGCGCTTCCTTAACTGAACCAAAGACCCTTTAACCGAACTCATAACACCAACACCACATGAACCGAATACGTACATGATAAACCACATTGCTTTACATTAAAAGACATTGTGTTTTATGATGACTCATTGATGAGCAAAGTGGCTCTGTGTGTAGCAATGAGGCTAATCCCGATTGGTTCATTAGACGTGCTACAGGAGCGTCTAGGGAGGGGAAGGTGTGGCAATCACGAAGAAGGATGACGGCTGGCTAGTCGATATACGACCGGAAGGGGCGCACGGGAAGCGTGTGCGGAAGTCATTCAAGACGAAGGCGGAAGCATTGCGCTATGAAGCCTATGCGAGACAGAAAGCCCAAGCCGGGGAGCCGTGGCAGGGCGAGAAAAAGGACATGCGCCGCTTATCTGAACTTGCTTCCCTATGGTACACCCAGCACGGAATAACGCTCAAGGATGGCAAGAACCGAGAAAGCCGCTTGCAATTCATTATTCAATCAATGGGCGACCCAAGGGGTTTTGAATTTGATGCAACCATGTTTGCAGATTTTCGAGCAAAGCGCCTTGAATCAGTTGGAGAGAATACCGCTAATCATGATCTATCCTATTTACGGGCGATGTTTAATGAGTTGCGAAGAATGGGGCAATGGAAAAAAGATAACCCGATCAGTCTAATCAGAAAGCTGAAAGTTGACGAACGTGATATGGGGTTTTTAACCCATGGGCAGATAGATGAATTGCTAGACATCCTGGACAGCGGGAAGAACCCGGACGCGGGGAAAGTGGCGCGGGTTTGCTTGGCCACCGGTGCAAGATGGAGCGAGGCCGAAACACTCAAGATCGGAAGAGCACACGTCTGAACTCCAGTCACGTCAGTCAATCT
>CALKWL010000231.1 GCA_938004235.1 uncultured Gammaproteobacteria bacterium | reverse complement strand
ACCACCGAGATCTACACTCTTTCCCTACACGACGCTCTTCCGATCTAGCTTTCTCGACGACTCGAAGAAGTTAAGATTAATCAGGGGCGAATTCTGACCTCAATGCAGTGCCCGGAGAAGGATGCCCCGCTCTGGAAATACGAGTTCAAAGTTTTCTCGCAGTGGGGTGAAGACGGCGTCATCCAGTTCTTGGTTAACCATCTTAATATCCGTCATCGCACGTTCATAGAGTTTGGTGTTGAGGATTTCAACGAGTCGAACTGTCGCTTCCTGATGATGAAAGACCAATGGCATGGATTCGCGATAGATGGATCCAGTGCGAATATAGAGAGATTGCAAAATTCGTACTATTACTGGCAGCATCGGCTAATAGGCAAGTCAGCATTTATTACTCGCGAGAATATCGGGGCCTTGCTTGAAGAGAGTGGGTTCGAAAAGGATCTGGGTATTTTGTCTGTCGATATAGATGGTGTCGACTACCACGTTCTAGAAGCGCTTCAGGAGTGGCGACCGTCAATAATCATTGTGGAATACAACGATGCTTTTGGCTGGAGCAGGCCTGTGACGGTTCCGTATGACCCATCATTTGTACGTCGGCAAAAGCATTTCTCTAACCAGTACTGGGGGGCCAACCTGCCTGCTTTTCTGCATCTCTTGAAGGGGCGCGATTACGCTTTGGTGGGAACCAATAGCGTTGGGAGCAATGCTTTCTTTGTGCGGAGTGATTTGCTCAACACCGTTGTTCAAGAAGTGAGTTTGACCTCTTGCATGCGGGAGGCTTCCTACCGTGATAGCCGTGGTCCAAGCGGGGGATTGACTTTTTTGGCCGGATCAGACCGTGCCAGAGCAATCTCGTCTATGCCAGTGATTGACGTTTCAACCGGCGACAAACTTCTGGTAAGTGAACTAGATGGCTAAGCCGCACCGTTTTTCCACATGGGAAGGTGCCGTCCAATGGCTCAGGGATCAACCCGATAAGCGCGAACTAGTGATAGCTGCTTACTACGACGATCCGCTGCGTGCAGCTGCCGAGCGCTACCGACGCAGCGAGGAATGGTCTGCTATCCGCTCATTGCTGCCTTGCGACCGAGGCGCTGCGCTGGACGTCGGTGCGGGGCGCGGCATCGCGAGCTATGCGCTGGCGCATGAAGGTTTCCAGGTTGTCGCGCTTGAGCCTGACGGTAGTGCATTGGTCGGCGCGGAGGCCGTGCGTTCCCTGGCCAAAGAGTGCCAGTTGTCGATCGAGGTGAGGCAGGAGTTCTCCGAACTACTGCCGTTTCAAGATGCGCAATTCGACCTGGTGTTCGCTCGTGCCGTTTTGCACCACACGAGTGACTTGCGCGCGGCGTGCAGCGAATTCTTCCGAGTGCTGAAACCAGGTGGGCGTTTACTCGCGGTGCGCGAGCACGTCATTTCCCGCACGGAGGATCTCGATGCGTTCCTGAAGATTCACCCTTTGCATCATCTTTATGGCGGCGAGAATGCTTTCCAGCTTAAGGACTACGAAGCTGCAATGCGGGAAGCAGGCTTTGAGATTGATCGTGTGATTGCCCCTCTAGAAAGTGCCATGAACTTTGCGCCACATTCCTTGAAGTCCTTGCAGCAGGAAATTGCCGCCAAGGCCACTCGGAACCTTCCGATTGCTCGAGATTTGGTTTGCGCCGCACTTGGATTGCCGGGTGTTTGGTCGATGGTTGCGCCTTTGTTCAAGCGAATAGACCATAGGCCAGGCCGTCTTTATTCGTTCGCCGCAACCCGTCCGGAGTGAAGTATCCATGGCACGCATCCTCATCACCGGCGCTCAAGGGTTCATCGGTAAACATCTCTCACAGCATCTGGCGGCGCAGGGCCACCAAGTGATCGGTTTGGGCCATGGAATCTGGCCTCCGATCGAGGCCTTGCACTGGGGCGTTCAGGACTGGCTCAACGGCGATGTGCAGATAGCCAATCTGCGCGCGCTGCAGGCTCAAGGCGAGCCCGAGCTGATCTTTCACCTCGCGGGCGGTTCCAGTGTCGGGGCCGCCATCGCAAACCCTCGCGAAGATTTCGCCCGCACCGTTGCCAGCACGATCGAGTTGTTGGAGTGGATGCGTTTGGACCTGCCCCGCGCCCGCCTGATTGCGGTATCGAGTGCTGCCGTCTATGGTTCGGGCTATAGCGGTCCCATCCCCGAAGACGGTGTGGGTGTGCCTTACTCGCCCTACGGCTACCACAAGCAAATGATGGAGTTGCTCTGTCGGTCTTATGGAGACAGCTATGGGCTGGACTTCCGGGTGGCGCGTCTGTTCTCTGTGTACGGATCTGAGCTTAAGAAGCAGCTTTTGTGGGATATTTGTACCCGCTTGGCTGGTGGCGAATCGCCGCTTGTACTTGGTGGCACTGGTCTTGAGTTGCGCGACTGGACCCATGTCAGCGACGTTGTAGCTGCTCTCGCGCTTATCGCGCTTGACAGTGATACGACACATAGCGGCCAGACAACCAATGTAGGTACTGGTGTAGGTACATCCGTGCAAGAAATTGCACAATTGGTGATCAATGCTTGGCATAAGCGATCAGGTGCCTCCTCAAGGCCAGCGCTGCACTTCTCCGGCCAGAGCCGACCAGGCGATCCGTTCAGCTTAGTGGCGGATCCTGCACGTCTTTTCCGCATTGGCTTTTCTTGGCAGAAGCCGGTGATCGAGGGCGTCGCGTCTTTTGTCGATTGGTTTCGCCAAGCAGCTGTTCGTTAACATGGCCCGAATTGCCTTTACCTTGATCGGCGGCAAGTCTTGGACTGGTGGGTACAACTACCTGCTCAATCTGCTGAGAGTGATTACCCAGCATCGCCCGGGGGCACTGCAGCCCGTCCTTTTCTTCGGAGATCGGAAGAGCACACGTCTGAACTCCAGTCACGTCAGTCAA
>CALKWL010000230.1 GCA_938004235.1 uncultured Gammaproteobacteria bacterium | reverse complement strand
ATTGACTGACGTGACTGGAGTTCAGACGTGTGCTCTTCCGATCTCGCCCTTGCCGTAGGCCGGGCTTTGCTTGTCCACCAATTGCGACAGGGCGACAAAACCCAGCTCGGCATTGCCGGTCTGCACATACTGGAAAGCGTGGGCGATGCTCTCGCCATTGACGATCTTCGGCTTGACGGCGTCATACACGCCCAGCTTGCCCAGCACTTCCTCGGCGGCCTGACCATAGGGCGCGGTCTTCGGGTTGGCAATGGACAGGTGGTTGAACTCGGCCTTGTCCAGCACGGCTTTGTAACCGGCTTTCACCGGCAGGCTCGGGCTGTAGAGCGCCAATACGCCCTGCGCATAGACGAAGTAACTGTCCGGCTTGACCAGGTTTTCCTTGACCAGCGCCTCGGGCTTTTCGGTGTCGGCGGCGAAGAACAGATCGAACGGCGCGCCGTTCTTGATCTGCGCGTACAGCTTGCCGGTCGGGCCGAAGGAAAACTTCACCTCATGCCCGGTCTTGGCCTTGAAGCCCGCGCCGATCTCTTCGATGGTCTTGGTGAAATTGGCGGCCACGGCCGCGTTGAGGGTATCGGCGAACGCCGAAAGCGGCGCGCTCAGCAGCAGGCCGGCGGCCAGCAGGGGGGCAATGATTTTTTTCACGACAATACATCCAGATGGAGGCAGTGCGTTGGTAGGTGCGAATTCATTCGCACAACCCACACATTGCCGAGTTTGGTGTGCGAATGAATTCGCACCTACAGGTTGCTCAATCATCCACAGCCAAAATGATGTGGCTAGCCTTAATCAGTGCGCAGGCCGCATCGCCCACTTTGAAGCCCAGATCATCCAGACTGCCTTCGGTAATGATCGCCGCCAGCGTGTTGCCGCCGGGCAGCTCCAGCACCACTTCAGCGTTGACCGCGCCTTCCTGCACGCGCTTGATCGTGCCGCACAGGCGGTTGCGCGCCGAGACTTTGATGCACTCCTCCGGTGCGGCCAGAATGATCCACGAGGCCTTTACAATCGCCGTAGCAACCTTGCCCGGCGCCAGCCCCATGGAGATGGCCGAGTCCTTGGTAATGATCGCGTGCAGGCAGTCTTCGCCTTGCAGCCGCAAGGTGATTTCGCTGTTGACCGCGCCGTGGCGCACCTCTTCAATCGTGCCGCGCAGGGCATTTCGCGCACTGGTTTTCATGTACAGATTCCTCAATGTAGTCAGATGTTCAAGCCCGCCATCTTCACCTGCGAACTGCTCCAGCATCACGGCCAGCGCATCCTGCAAGCGCTTTTGCGTGGCGACGATGCGCTCGCCGAAGGCCGTCAGACGCGCGCCGCCACCGCCCGAGCCGCCATGCTGGCTTTGCACCAGGGGCTGCCCTGCGAGGTTGTTGATCGCCTCGATGGCATCCCAGGCTGCCTTGTAGGTCATGCCGATGCGCTTGGCCGCGCCGCTGATCGAACCGGTTTCAGCTACCGCCGACAACAAAGCCAAACGCCGCGCCGAAACCTCGCCTTCGCCGAGCTGCAACACCAGGGGCGCGACAAAGCAAGGCATCCATCCGTTATGTGTCTTAGGTGATAACGACATGCAAAATATACCCGACTATAGATTGATTGCAAGAAAAAACATGGGCGGAAGCATTCGGCATTGCCTTAGGTGCGCCAGTCGATCGGCGCTTGATGCTGCTGCTCAAGAAACGCATTGATGCTGGAGAACGGTTTACTGCCGAAAAAACCCCGATGCGCCGATAGCGGCGAAGGATGCGGCGCTTCGAGTACACGGTGGCGTGCACGGTCGATATGCGCGCCCTTGAGCTGCGCCGGCCGTCCCCAGAGCACAAACACCAACGGCTCTCTCTGCGCATTGAGAATCTGCACGACGCGGTCGGTGAAACGCTCCCACCCCTTGCCCTGATGGCTGTTCGAGTTGCCGCTCTCCACCGTCAGCACCGCGTTGAGCAGCAGCACACCCTGATCGGCCCAGGGAATCAGACTGCCACAGGCATTGCGGATGCCAAGGTCATCTTCCAGCTCCTTGAAGATGTTCTGTAACGACTTGGGCAGCGGGCACACCTCCGGTTGCACGGAAAAACACAGACCATGCGCATGACCTGGCGTGGGGTAAGGGTCTTGCCCCAGAATCACCACGCGCACCCTGTCCAGCGGCGTGTGGTTAAAGGCGTTGAACCACTCGTCCGGGTTGGGATGAATGCGCTTGCCCGCCCTCAGCTCAGCGGCGAGAAAGGCGCGCAGCTCCAGCATGTAGGGTTGATCGAACTCCCCGGCCAGAGCGGCCTTCCACGAGGGTTCGAGCTTGATGCGCTCAGAACTCATCAGGTGTTTGCAAGGCAGGCGGCATCTCGCCCCAGTCGATCTCAACTTCGGGCAGGATGAAGGATGCCGTCTTGCCCTGCATTTCCAGGATTTCAGGCGCGGAAAACTGCCCATCCTGCAACACATAGCGCGTGAGCACATGATCGCGCGGATGCACCAGCCAGTACTCACGCACTCCGGCATGTTCATAGCTGCGCCGCTTCTGAATGTGATCCTTGGAGGCCGTGCGCGGTGAAAGCACTTCAATCACCCAGTCCGGCGCGCCCTTGACCCCGCGCTCGTCCAGCTTGGCAGAATCACAGACCACCATGACATCGGGTTGCAGCACCGTTTCCTCGTCATCGTGCTTGCGTGCGATCTTGGGCAGGCGCACATCCAGCGGCGCAATCAGCGGATGGCAAGGTTTGCCTTTAAGCTGCTGCTTCAACTGAAAAAATATTTCCCCCGCGACATCTTGGTGCCCCAGCGTCGGCGCAGGTGACATCAGATAAACCTTACCGTCGATGAGTTCACAGCGGAAATCATCCGGCCAGGTCAGATAATCGGCATAGGTATAACGCTGCTCAAGATCGAGTTGAAATGCGGGTTCGCCCATGGCGCACCTCCCAAAGTTACGGCATCAAACGCTGAATATCCCAACCATCCGCCGTGCGCGTGTAAGTGAAACGATCATGCAAACGGCTTTCACGCCCTTGCCAGAACTCGTACACCTCAGGAACAAGGCGGTAGCCGCCCCAATCCGGGTTGCGCGACACATCACCCGCCGGAAACTGCTGCTCCAGCTCGGCGATGCGCGCCTCCAGCACCTCACGACTGGCCAGCGGCTGGCTCTGGTGCGAAGCGGCGGCGGCCAGACGGCTGCCCAGCGGGCGTTGATTGAAATAAGTCTCGTTGTCTGCTTCCGGCAAGCGCTCCACCCGCCCTTCCACGCGCACCTGACGGTCGTTTTCCGGCCAGTAAAAGGCCAGGGAGGCCTGCGGATTATCCGCCAATTCACGCCCCTTACGACTGCGACCGTCGGTGTAGAAACACAGACCACGCGCATCAAAATGCTTGAGTAATACCCAGCGCAGCGACGGCTGCCCGATCAGACTCGCCGTAGCCAAAGCCATGGCGGTGACATCGAAATTACCCGCCGTCTCGGCGTCTTTCAGCCAGCGCGCCAGCATCATATGCGGCTCGGGCAACAAATCCGCACGATGCAGCTCGCCATGCAAAAATTCACGCCGGGTACTGCGGTGGTCAAATTCATTCATGGCAAGCACTCCAGATGTTGGGGATGGGGACAAACTATGCCCCTCCATCCAGACGGGCGCAAGGCACGCCCCCCTCCACCGCAGAGTTTGCCAACCAAAACAAAAAGGCTCCGCGATACGGCGGAGCCAAACCCTTGCACACGAGCAGCCTGTCGGACTTGAGTGGCTGAAGCTTACTTGAACTGTGCAAAATACGCGGCGATATTAGCCATATCCGTATCACTCAAGGCCTTGGCCATGGGCACCATGATCGGATCAAGACGCGAGCCATCCCGGTAGCCCTTGAGCGCGACCACCAGGTATTCCGCGTTGTCGCCCGCCAGGGTCGGATAGGATTTGATGGCGGGATGCCCGTCCTTTCCGTGACAGGCAAAACACACCGCTGCTTTCTTCTCACCCGCCGCACTATCCGCAGCCATACCTTGAACAAACGGAATGGCGCATAGCGCAGTCAACAATACAATTTTCTTCATCGTAACGTCCTGAATATTCAATGTTTGCATACATCCGGCGCACTTGGCCGGACACACGATGTTTAAGAACCTGTTTACGATTTCGATCAACGGATGCAGTGCAAGCGGAAATCTGTCGAAAAAGCGCAGCATAGACAGCTATGTGAGCATTTTGAGACTGATTTCAGCGCCGCAATGCGCCGTTCAGCGAGATCGCAAACGGGTTCTAAGCGTTATTACTCAGCCAGATCCAGATACCCACCGCCATGAAGCCAAACACCCACAGCGCTGTCGCGGCCACCGAGCCGACACCCAGCCTGGATACCGTGGCATCCGCCTGATACACGCCCTGCACCCGCCCGGCCTTGTACACCAGGGTGATAATGAAGCCCCCCATCAGCCCTCCTACACCCAGAATGGTGAGCAGGAACAGCACAAACGAGGGCGCATCCCAAAGCACCTTGTAGTCCAGCACGTTGTATTGGAACGGTGCCATGTAGGCCATGCGCAGCACCTCGCGGAAAATCGCCACCAGACCGGCCATGCCGATACTCAGGGTGAGCAGCCTGTAGCCCTGCCCCTCGGTTTTGCCCTGCGCCACAACAAAAGCCGCCACAAGCACTGCAAGATAAATCAGCAACAGCCAGGTCATCGGGTGCGCCCAGATATGCAGCGCGGCAGGCACATCCGCAATCCACAACACCAGCAGCACGACTTGCAATACCGTACCCACCAGAGCAATACGCCCGCCAAGGTCGCGGGCAAACGCCAGATACGCCGGGCTACGGTCGCTACGCACTTTGAAATAATCACCATAGGCCATCATGAACGCACCAAACACAGTGACGCTCATGGCCATGAAAAAGCCCCAGCGCACCAGCTCATAGGCGTGAATGTTATGTCCCGACATATCGACATGACCGCCCGGGGTGTACCACTCGACCCATTGCTCGGGGTGCAAACCCTGATAGGCCAGGATGTGCATGATGAAGCCATCCAGAAGGAACATGGCCAGGCCAAAGACACCCAGCCATACGATCCAGCCCGGCGCATGTTCGCCGTGATTTTTCAGATAAAACGTAAACCAGGCGAGATAGCCGATGGTCAGGGTGAAAATGAAACCGATCACCCACGATGCCGACAGCAAGTTGGAGGCATACCACTGCGGATCGTAGATGGTCTGAGTAAACAGCAGCGGTGCCACCCCCAGCACCACCAGCAAGGACACACCCACCTTGGCGACCTTGGTCATGGCCTCGGAGAGCTTTTGCCAATGCGGATCATGGCGCTGGGTGAAGGCATACAACCCCATCATGGCTGCACCAAGACTGATATTCACAAACAAGATATGCGGAACCCAGGTCAACACCATCAGCACCTGAAAAATCAGCGGATGCGAGGGAATCCCCGTGGGATCCTGAAGGGTATGCAGCATGGCTGCTGTCGTTGCGGCATCCATTAGTTCACTCCTTTGGCATGGGTAGGATCAATGTTTTGCGCGGCGCGATTCTCCGCTACACCCGTAGCCTTGGCCGCAGCCTTGGCCGCCGAGAGTGAGGCGATGTAAACCGCTATGGCCGCACGCTCATCTTCCGGCAGAGGCATTCTGGGCATGTAGGGAATCTTGCCGTGGTACAGCGCGCCATCGAGATAGGCCTGAATCATCTTCGGCTCATCCGAATGACCGAAAAGCGCAGGCAAAGGACGCAAGGCACCGTTGGGTTCCACGCTGTGGCAATTCGCACACATGATCTTGGTCAGGAGCTCACCCGCCTGCATCTGATTTTCAGGCGTGATTTTGCGCAAGCCATCGGGCACAAAATAATTGGTCGCCAGCACCCCTTTAGCTTCAAGCAGCGGCATATCCGATACCACGCCTTTACCCGGCACATCGCGCGAGAAAAACTGGTTGGAATAAATGTACTGCCCGGCCACATAAGGCTTGCGCATGGATTCACGTGAGCGCTCTTCCGGCCACAAGCCAAACAGACCAATCGCCAACGTCATCACCACGGCAATGCTCTGGCGCAAATACATGGGTTTCCAGGCCGTGAAGATGAAGTACACCAGCGTGGCAATCAGCAATGCGCCGAGCGTGCTGCCATATTGCGGCATCATCTGCGTTTGCATGATGAGGCGCGCATTTTCCGGCAGGGTGGCGGTGTACCACATGAACATCACCAGCATGAGGAACATGCCCGCCAAGCCCATCTTGGAAAGGAAACGCGTGATCTCGATACGGGTTGCCCGGTCTTTGAGCGTAGCGGCAATAATGCCGCCCACCGCACCGGCCACCGCAAACATAAAGGCGGTGCGTATGCCCAAATGCGCGAAGTAGTTCAGGTTGAACGCCGCATCGAAAGTTGAGCCTGTGCTGTACCAGTGGTCGCTTCCCGGCCACATCATGAAGCTCAAGATAGGCACAATCAGAATCATCGTCGCCCATGAGGCAAGCGCGAATGACCATGCCAGTTTCAGATAGGTCTTGTTATCAATCTTGCCGATCAGGTACACCATGGCGTACACCCCGATGACCTCGACAAAGAAAAACACCCACTCCGAAGCCCACAGCCAGACAAAATTGTGAATCAGGCCGCTAATCCCGCGCGGACTGGCCACCGTCACCGAATACCAGATACCCGGCCCGGTAATCGAGCCGATGATGTAGGAAAACACCAGCAGAAACATGCCGTATTTTTTCAAATACAACATGATTTCCGGTTTGTTTTCACTGACCGATTTTTGCGCCAGCAAGGCAAACAGCCAAGCTGCGCCGACCGATGTATGGGACGCCAGCACGTGAATAGTGCCGATAATCCCCATCACCCACGCCGTTCCTATTCCCGGCACATACCACTGCGGGTACAGCCCAAGCATTTCAAGCATGATGCAATCTCCTCCTGTTGGATCACTGTTTGGACGCACGCCAAACTGGAGGAGGCCATACGCACAGCTCATGCCAAGAGTATAGTCAATTGTTTTATATCGGTTTATTCAAAATAACCGTGGGGCAATATCCGATTTTTCAGGTCAAAAAAACCACTCAAACCTGCCTTCCACACACCCCCAGGCCAACCAGACATATCAGCATCCACTTATCTAATGATCTGGGTGATCTAGCCGGATGACGGCCACAAAAAAGCCCCGCTTTATGCGGGGCTTGCTGCTCGTGAGCGAACCGGGCTGCGACAGGTTATTGTGCGGCCACCAAGGGCACACTTACCGAAAACGCGCCGCGAATATCGCCCGCATTGAAGCCCATCGCCTTGTCATCAGGGTAAAGCTCGGCAATTTTTGCCATCACATCGGGCTTCACCGCCGCACCATGACAGGTCAGGCAGACCTCTTCCGTGCCAATCGCCTTCATCATGCGCAGAGTCGGCTGGCCATCCACCTCGACCACATCTTTCCACACCAGCTCGCCTACCGGCTTACCGTCCGCCTTTTGCTGCTCAAAGCCCTCAAGCACCGCCATTTCCCACTCAGTCGGCGCTGTGGCGCGTGGCTTCAGCGACGTGCGGTGAATGTCCACGCCATGTTTTGCGCTCATCTGCTGCGCAATTTTCGGCGCTTCCGTGTGGCACACCGGAATGGCGTTCATCGGCCCGCCTGCCTTCATCGCCGCCTGCAAGGTGGCTTTTAGCGTCATGCCGAACTCTTTCATCGCCTCCTGCGCCTTCAGCGCGGCGGCCTGTTCGGGCGTTTCGGCATAGGCCGACAAGGGCATCAACAACGTCAAAACAACAAGGCTGCGCAGGCTCATCATTATCGTCCTCATGAGGTGTTTAGTTGACAGAGAATATGATGACTCGCCCACGCCTCATTCATACAAATTAGTGATGTGTATATCAACAAAACACCAAGCCCGCGACAACAAACTTCCCACTAACCAACCCACATGCTTAAATTAGCTAACCATCTAGCCAACAAGAGCCATCGCTATGCAAGTCAACATCCACGAAGCTAAAAGCCAACTCTCTCGCCTCATTCAGCGCACATTGGATGGCGAGGAGGTCATCATTGCGCGCAACAACAAACCTGTTGTGCGCCTGCAAATCATTGAGCAACCACGCACCAAGCGCCAACTTGGCGCATTGCGCGGCATCGTTCAATCCACCGCTCCCGACTTCAACGCCCCGCTTGAAGACATGGCGGACTACATGCAATGAGTGCCCTGCTCGACACCCACGCCCTCCTCTGGCTTGCCGACGACCCGCAACGCCTACCCGCGCCCATCGTGGCGCTATGCGAAGACGAAACGAACGACCTGAGCGTCAGCATCGCCAGCTTCTGGGAGCTAAGCATCAAAATGAGCCTCGGCAAAACCACCCTCGGCGAGGACGCGCTGTCCCGCCTAAGCCGCTGGTGCCATGACAACGCCATCAGCATCCTGCCGATTGAACTGAGCCACCTCAATCAACTGCAATGCTTGCCCTGCCACCACCGCGACCCGTTCGATCGCCTGCTCATAGCCCAGGCGCAAAGCGAAAACATGGGCATCATTAGCGTGGATGAACACTTCAAGGCCTATGACATTGAAGTTCTGTGGGGTTGAACGCACCCCGAATCCTTGGTCGTGCTCCAATTTTCCCGCTTGGCGCTATCCCGCATATACTTGCCGCCACTTCAAGCCATTAAAACGCATTCCTTATGTCCACCACCTTTGATCTCTCCACCTTTCAAGGCCTGATTCTCGCCCTGCAAGACTACTGGGCGCGCCAGGGCTGTGCCGTGCTGCAGCCGCTGGACATGGAAGTCGGCGCGGGCACGTTTCATCCGTCCACCTTCCTGCGCGCCATTGGCCCGGAGCCTTGGAGCGCGGCCTATGTGCAGCCCTCGCGCCGCCCGACGGACGGTCGCTATGGCGAAAACCCCAACCGTTTGCAGCATTACTACCAGTTCCAAGTGGTGATGAAACCCTCGCCGCTGGAAATCCAGGAGCTGTATCTCGGTTCGCTGCGCATGTTGGGCTTCGATCCGCTGACCCACGACATCCGCTTCGTCGAGGACAACTGGGAATCGCCCACCCTCGGCGCCTGGGGTCTGGGCTGGGAAGTCTGGCTCAACGGCATGGAAGTGACCCAGTTCACCTACTTCCAGCAGGTCGGCGGCCTCGACTGCCGCCCGGTCACCGGTGAGATCACCTACGGTCTGGAGCGCCTGGCCATGTACATGCAGAACGCCGAAAGCGTGTATGACCTGGTTTGGGCGAAAACCCCGAACGGGGTCATTACCTATGGCGACGTGTACCACCAGAACGAAGTCGAACAGTCCACCTACAATTTCCAGCACGCCGACGTTGTGTTCCTTTTCAAGCTGTTCGACCAATGCGAAGGCGAAGCCAAGCGTCTGATGGCACTGGAGACACCGCTGCCGTTGCCCGCCTACGAGCAAGTGCTCAAGGCCTCACACACCTTCAACCTGCTCGATGCGCGCCGCGCCATCTCCGTCACCGAGCGCCAACGCTTCATCCTGCGCGTGCGCGAACTGGCACGCAGCGTGGCCGAAGCCTATTACGCCTCGCGTGAACGACTGGGTTTTCCAATGGTAATTCGCAGTACTGAAACGCCATAAACCGGGAGAAACCGCCATGCTCCAGACCATTGAAGTTGAAATTGAAGCCGATGGGCATCTGCGTCTGCTGGATGACACGCAGAGATTACGTCCGGGGCGCGCCCTGCTGACACTGCTCGAACCCGTGGACATGGCGACCTGCCAATGGGCGGAATCGACGCTTGCCGAAGACTGGCTCAAGCCGGAAGAGGATGCCGCATGGGCGCATTTGCAAGCGGCGCAGTAGTTTTGCTGCCGTTCCCTTTTTCTGACTTAAGTCGTAGCAAACTTCGTCCTGCCGCCTTGCTTGCCGATGTCGGCAAGGGCGACTGGATTGCCTGTCAAATCACCAGTAATCCTTACGGCGACCCGCTCGCACTGACGCTTGATGAAAGTATGTTTGCCCGAGGCAGCCTGCAACGATTGAGTTTTCTGCGTCCCGGAAAACTTTTTACCGCACATGAAAGTTTATTTTCTAGCGTGACAGGACAACTTCAGCCCTCGCGCCATGCCGACATCATTCAGGCCGTTATTCGGCTTTTGCACAACAACCCGCATCAACATTGACATGACCATGAACACCCACGACCTACTTATCGAAATCGGCGCCGAAGAGCTGCCACCCAAAGCTCTGACCACGCTGGCAAACGCCCTGGCCGATGGCGTTGTGCGTCGTCTGCACGATGCAGGGCTGGAACCGCAAGGCCACACCGTGTATGCCGCGCCACGCCGCCTGGCGGTGTGGGTGCGGGGTGTGCGTGAACATCAAGCCGAGCGCGAAATCGAGCGGCGCGGCCCGGCGGTGAATGCTGCCTTTGATGCCGAAGGCCGTCCAAGCAAGGCGCTGGAAGGCTTTGCCCGTTCCTGCGGCGTAAGCGTCAACGACCTTGAAGAGTTGACCACCGACAAGGGCGCGTGGATGGTTTACCGCGCCAAGCAGCCCGGCCAGTCGGCGCAGGCGCTGATTCCCGACATGCTCGCGCAGGCGCTGGATGAGTTGCCCATTCCGAAACGTATGCGCTGGGGCGCAGGCGAGGTCGCTTTCGTGCGCCCGGTGCACTGGATTGTGCTGTTGTTCGGTGACGCGGTGATCGACGCGAACATCTACGGCATTCAGACCGGACGCAGCACGCGCGGGCATCGTTTCCATCATCCCGAGGCCTTGATTGTGCCGGCACCGCACGAGTACGCCGCATTGCTGGAAAGCACGGGGCACGTGGTGGCCGACTTTGCCACACGCCGCGCCATGGTTAAGGCACAGGTGGAATCGGCTGCCGCCGAGTTGGGCGGCCATGCGGTGCTGGACGATGATCTGCTGGACGAAGTCGCCGCGCTGACTGAGTGGCCGCGCGTGGTTACCGGCAACTTCGAAGCGCGCTTCCTCGATGTGCCGAAGGAAGCGCTGATCTCCACCATGCAGGGCAACCAGCGTTATTTCCCGCTGTTGAATGCGGCGGGGCATCTGCTGCCGCATTTCATTACCGTGGCAAATATCGACAGCACGGATCCCTCAGCGGTACGCCAGGGCAACGAGCGCGTGATTCGCCCGCGCTTTTCCGATGCCGAATTTTTCTGGAAGGAAGACCTCAAGCAGCCGCTATCTGCGCAACTGGAAAGCCTCAAAACCGTAGTCTTCCAGCAAAAGCTTGGCACCCAGTTTGATAAAACCCAGCGCGTGATGCGTCTGGCGCGGCATATCGCGGCACTGTGCGGCGCGGATCTGGAACATGCCGCACGCGCCGCGCTTTTAGCCAAGTGCGACCTGATGAGCGGCATGGTGGGGGAATTCCCCGAGTTGCAGGGCATCATGGGGCGCTACCTGGCGCGTCACGACGGCGAACATGCCGAAGTCGCGCAGGCGCTGGACGAGGTTTACATGCCGCGCCGTGCCGGGGATGAGCTGCCCGCCACAAAGACCGGTCAGGGGCTGGCACTGGCGGAACGTCTCGACACCCTGGTGGGCATTTTTGCCATCGGCCAGGGGCCGACCGGGGCAAAAGATCCCTTCGCCCTGCGCCGCGCCGCCCTTGGCGTGCTGCGCATCCTGATTGAACGCGATATCGACCTCGATCTGCACGCCCTGCTGGCCTTCGCTGCCGAAGGACTCAAGGATAAAGTGGATGCTGCCAAGGTCGTGGACACCGTGTTCGAATTCATGCTTGAGCGCATGCGCGCTTACGCACTGGATCGCGGCATTCGCCACGACGTGTTCGACGCCGTGCTGGTTACGCGTCCGCAGCGTCCGCTGGATTTCGAGCGCCGTGCGCAAGCGGTCAACGATTTCCTCGCCCTGCCCCAGGCTGAAGCCCTGGCCGCCGCCAACAAGCGCATCGGCAATATCCTCAAGAAGGTGGAGGGCGATTTGCCCACAACCATCAACGCGAGTCTGCTGCTTGAGCCCGCCGAGCGCGAATTGGCCGAGCGCGTGCAACAGCTTGAAGCCGAGCTGGCCCCGCTGTTTGCGGCAGGCGACTACACTGCAGCACTGGGCAAACTCGCCCACCTGCGCGACACGGTGGATGCCTTCTTCGACGGCGTGATGGTCATGGCGGAGGACGCCGCCCTGCGCGACAACCGCCTCGCACTGCTCAACCGGATGCGCGCGCTGTTCCTGCGGGTTGCCGACATTTCCGTGCTGGGCGGGACGGCCTGATGACTGCGCGGTGACGACGTTCAAAATGCGCACAAGAGTGGTTGATAGAGGGTTGGGAAGCATCGCTCGACCTGCCTTGCTTTGGGCGTCCTTGGTCTGCGTCGCCTTGGCTTCGGTCGCTTGGGCAGCGCCTGCGCCCCCCGCCGAGTTGCCGCATATCGCTCTGGCTGACTTCAACCAGCCCAAGCCTTTGACCGAGCGCCTGCAAACCTGTCCTGCCAAGCCAAATTCCACCGCTTCGATCCGTTTGGAAAGCGCGCTCAGCCCTCGTGCCGGGCGCAAGGAGCAGGTCTTGCGCCTGCGTTACCGCATGAATCTGACCGCGGATGACGACATCGGTGCCGCCTATGGTATGCGCCTGAACCTACCTGCACTCAACATGGGCGACTATGATCACCTGCGCCTGTGGGTAAGACTTGATGCGACCCACGGTACAGCGCCCAGACTGCGCGTGCGCTTTAACCCCGCCCCCGAAGGCCAGGCTGTCAACGCACCAGGCGAGGGCTTCAACATTATCGGCCTGAACACCACCTGGCGGCAGGTGCTGGTTCCATTGAATGAACTCTCGGGTGTGTTTCCGGGTATCACTCCGACCCACCTGAACCTGATCATCGTACCCGCGCAAGATGCGCTCAACACAGACAGCAAGACCACACTCAAAGGTGCGCTGGAGATTGATGACATTGAACTGGTGCGCGTCGGGCAGCGTGTCGGTGCGTATGAAGATCGCGCCGTAGCCGCACAGAAAAAGACCTGGGAAATGCAGCGCGGTGGTGAAGTCGCTGCGCGCAAGGCGATACGCGCCCGTGCCATCGAACTTCCGCCCGGCCCGCTGGTGCTGCGCGAGCCCCTGCCGCAGGACGAACAGGAGTTCACGCAAAAAGTCCTGCGCGACACATGGCGCGGGCTGGATGGCCTGCGCGACCGCGAAAACGGCCTGCCATTCGATACGGTGACCTTTTTCCCCGGTGGCGGCGCACCGATATCGGAAGAGCGTCGTGTAGGGA
The DNA here is from genome assembly GCA_938004235.1 of uncultured Gammaproteobacteria bacterium. Classification (GTDB taxonomy): domain Bacteria; phylum Pseudomonadota; class Gammaproteobacteria; order Halothiobacillales; family Halothiobacillaceae; genus Thiofaba. The sequence goes on along the minus strand of CALKWL010000230.1, from coordinate 32 downwards.
AAGAGTGTACATCTCGGCGGTCGCCGTATCAT
>CALKWL010000229.1 GCA_938004235.1 uncultured Gammaproteobacteria bacterium | reverse complement strand
TTGACTGACGTGACTGGAGTTCAGACGTGTGCTCTTCCGATCTGTACACCTGCGGGTTGCCAAACGCGGCGCTGGCTTCGGCCTTGGTCATGTCGATGGCGGCGAGCAGGTTGGATTCAGTATGCACCACGCGCATGCCACGTCCGCCGCCTCCGCCTGCGGCCTTGATGATGACCGGATAGCCTACCTGGCGCCCCAGACGAAGGTTTTCTTCAGCATTGTCACCGAGAGCCCCATCGGAGCCGGGGACACAGGGAACACCGGCCGCTTTCATGGCATCTTTGGCGGCAACTTTGTCGCCCATCATGCGGATATTGGCCGGGTGCGGGCCGATAAAGATAAAGCCGGTTTGCTCAACACGTTCGGCAAAGTCGGCGTTTTCGGAGAGAAAGCCGTAGCCGGGGTGAATGGCGTCGGCATCGGTGACTTCAGCGGCGGCAATCAGCGCGGGCACGTTGAGGTAGCTGTCGCTGGACTTGGGCGGGCCGATGCACACGGATTCGTCAGCCAGACGCACGTGTTTGAGGTCACGGTCAGCCGTGGAGTGCACGGCGACGGTCTTGATGCCGAGTTCGCGACAGGCGCGCAGGATGCGCAGCGCGATTTCACCACGGTTGGCGATGAGGACTTTGTTGAGCATGGGGACGGCCTTATTCGATGATGACGAGCGGTTGGTCAAACTCGACCGGCTGGCCGTTTTCGCAGAGGATAGCCTTGACCACGCCAGCCTTGTCGGCCTCGATCTGGTTGAACATTTTCATGGCTTCGATAATGCAGAGGGTGTCGCCAACCTTGACGCTTTGACCAATTTCGACAAACGGCTTGGCGTCGGGCGACGCGGAGCGGTAGAAGGTGCCAACCATCGGCGAAGTCACGGCATGGCCGGTGACGACTTCCGCGACGGCGGGAGCTGAGGTGGGTGCCGCTGCGCTTGGCGCAGGCGCGTTGACCGCCATGACCTGCGGCATGGGTTGCGCCTGCATGACGGGCATATTGGCGGGCATACGGCTGATGCGCACAGCGGTATCGCCCTCCTTGACTTCAATTTCGGCGACACCGGAGCTATCCAGCAATTCGATCAGTTTTTTGATGGTGCGAATATCCATGAGGGTGTTCCTGTGTAGATGTTTGTGTGGATGTTTAGAGCGTCTGGATGCGGGTCATCGCCGCTTGCAAGGCAAGTTCATAACCTTGTGCGCCCAAGCCCGCAATGACGCCAACGGCGATGTCGGAAAAATAGGAGTGTTGACGGAAATCCTCGCGGGCATGCACGTTTGAGATGTGAATCTCGATAAACGGTATGGCCACGCCAAGCAGGGCGTCACGCAGAGCCACGCTGGTATGAGTCAAGGCGGCAGGATTGATGAGGATAAAGGCTGTGTCGTCGCTGCGCGCGGCGTGGATGCGTTCGATCAGCACATGCTCGGCATTGCTTTGCAGATGGTCGAGCGTATGCCCATGCGGCACGGCCTGTGATTGCAGGCGGGACACGATGTCGGCAAGTGTTGCGGCGCCGTATTTTTCCGGCTCACGCACACCGAGAAGATTGAGATTAGGGCCGTTGAGCAGCAGGAGTTTGGCCATGAACCACTCGCCATCAGTAAGGTGCGCGAATTGTGCGACTTGACGGATAAATTGTCCAGAACGGCGTAAAACGGCGGCGAATGGCGCTGAATTGCGGGCTCCGTTACCGGGCTAGCGCGGCCTTGGCATGAGGCGCAAACTGTGCGGGTTCCTTGTAGCCGACCAGACGACTGGCCTTACGCTCGACGCCGTCGGTGCCGAAGAACAGAATGGCCGGCGGGCCGATCAGGCCAAAACGCTGCAACAGAGCTTTATCGTCCGCACTGTTGCGCGTGACGTCGGCTTGCAGCAGAAGCGCGCCGGCAACGGCCTGTTGCACATCGGGAGCGGTGAAGGTGTTGTGCTCCATTTCCTTGCAGCTCACGCACCAGTCGGCGTAGAAATCGAGCATGACCGGCTGCCCTGCCGCTTGAGCGGCGTTCAGCGCGCGTTCAAGCTCGCCAACCGTGGCCACGCGCTGGAATTGCAGTCCGCCGGGAGCGTTTGATGTGGCTGAAGCGCCGCTGAACGCGAGCCCCTTGAGCGGTTGCAGGGGCGTGCCTTGTCCGCTGGCGACGCCGACGAGCATGAGCGCACCCCAGAACATCAGAATCAGTCCAAGGGCTTTCCACAGGCGGCTCCAGCCGGTGCTCTCCTTGCCCACGGGCTCCATGTGGCCGGTCAGCTCACGGGTGGCGTGATAGGTTTTATAGCTTGGATGTGCGGTGGATTCGAGCGCACCCAGGTAAACCCCCGAAGTAATGAGCAGCACAGCCCACAGCGCCAACGTGACGCCATCCGGCAGGATGCGCGACACCAGCCAGATGGCAATACCCAGCATCAGTACCCCGAAGACCGCCTTGACGTTATCCATCCACGCCCCGGCGCGCGGCAATACCTTGCCGCCAAGGGTGCCGACCACAATCAGCGGCAGCCCCATGCCGATGGACAGGGCGAACAGCGCCGCGCCGCCAAGCACGGCATCGCCGGTTTGGCCGATATAGATCAGCGCACCTGCCAGCGGCGGCGCCACGCAGGGGCCGACAATCAGGGCGGAAAGCAGTCCCATGATGACGACACCGACATAGCTACCGCTTTTCTGCTTGCCGGAAATGTCAGCAATCTTGCTTTGCAGACTGGAAGGGACTTGCAGCTCATAAAAGCCGAACATGGAGAGCGCGAGCGCCACAAACACCAGGGCGAAGCTGCCGAGTATCCAGGGGTTCTGGAAAGCGGCTTGCAGATTACTGCCAAACAATCCGGCCAGTACGCCAGCTACAGTATAGGCCACGGACATGGCGAGCACGTACACCAAAGAAAGCATGAAGGCGCGGCGTGTGGAGAGATTCTCGCCCTGCCCGGCGATGATGCCGGAAAGAATGGGAATCATCGGGAAGATGCAGGGGGTCAGGGCAAGCCCCAATCCGGCCAGGAAAAACAGACCTATGGCCAGCCAGGTATTGCCGCTCTTAAGCTTTTCGGCGATTGCATCCTGCTCATTCAAAGGCGGCGCGGCGGCGGGCGGCGGGGCGCTTTGCGTGCTGGGCTGAGTATTTGCAGCAGTCGATGCTCCGGGGCTAATGTTTCCCGCGGTCAGTTCCACCAGCTGCTCCATGGGCGGGTAGCAGATGCCCGCTTCGGCACAGCCCTGGAAACCGACCTTGAGCTTGATGTTCTGGCCGGATTGCAGCTCGGGCAGGACAACTGCAAGATCAAGCGTGTCGTGAAAAATGCGTACCTTGCCGAGAAAAGCGTCATTTTTCTCCTCGCCTTCAGGCAGGCTGTATTGGGCGCGCTGACCCGCGGGCTCTATGACCTGAACGCTGACCTTGTCGCGGTAAAGATAGTGGTGAGGAGCGATAAGCCAGTGCAAGCGCGCCGTATTTCCATCCACAACCGCGGAAAACTGGAAAGCCTGCTCGGGTTCGAGCGGTTCGCCGCTTGGCTCTTCGCTGGCCTGAGCGAGCGAACTGAGCGCACCGCTGGCGGCGGCCTGCGTGGTAAGAAAAAAGGACTGTGCAATCAGTAGCAATAAAAACAGAAAACGCATGTGAACTCCTCAGGAGACTTAATCAGGCGACTGAATACAACCGTCTGACAATGCGCGCCGTGAACGGCGTGCTCGCAAATTATTGATACGGCGCTCCGAAACCGACCGCAACAGTGCTTCCAACACACGTCGGATTCAAAAATTCTCCGTGCCGTATCAATCACACTGCAAATGGTTGATTTGCGCAAGACCCGTACGGGCGCGTGCCGTAAGGGGCGAGCGGAAAACCAAGGACAGATTTTTCAACGCTTATTTAGGATCCAAGATGGAGATTTTGCTTCATTTCAACAATGAGCTGTTGCTCCAGACTATCCAGCGCGCTCAGACGATCAGAAGCCGTACTCCCTAACCATTCGCTGATCTCACTGCGCTTGCGTGCGAAATAATCCAAAATCATGCGCTCAGACATAAGCATAAATTTAATGGCCTGCTGCGGGTCGGCCTGTACAAAGGGATTTCGCGCGACGTTGCGTGCAGCCGCTTCCTGCTGTTCACAAAACGCGTTGAGCAGAAAGTACATGTCCTTGCGCGCCTCTTCGAGGCGTTGCGCCTGATCCGGCGCGTAGAGATTCGCATCTACCAGCACATCCAGCCAGCGCATGAGCTGAGTCTCACCCATGACCCAGTCTTCGCCAAGAATCCGCTGATGCAATTCGCTCAGGCGCTCCTTGTTTTCTTCCAGCTGCTTACGATTGCCCCAAGGCATAAGCTTATTCGCCAGGCTGGGCGGACGGTGAATAATCTCTTCAAGCGCCTCAACCTGGGCGAAAAGCTCTTTCTTGTTGCTGTCTGATGCGTTGATCTGCTTGCGCTTTTCGTGCATTTCAGCAGCGCTTATTTCAAGGTTCAGCGTGTGAAACTCGCCAAGTACGGCATCAATCTCGCGCGCCTGCTGACTCAATCGGGCGTAATTTCGCTGGATTTTTTCAGAAAACTGCCCCGGGTTAGCACGGCAATCGGCTAACACAAGGGCGGCGCGCGCCAGACGCGCACGCAGGGTGTGGACATGTGCGATCATTTCACGCAGGGGGAGCATCACCTGCCCCATGGCGTAGTTCGTCATTTTTTTCTGCCGCCAGCTATCCAGCGCGGGCGCCAGATCCTTGATCTTCTGGTGCAACTGGCTGCGAGCAATATCAACTTCATTGCTGTGCGCCATGTCCACGGCGCGTGCTGCCGCCACGCCGTAGGTCTGCTCGAACAACTGATGCTCGCGCAGCTCGCGCATACTGATGTCGAACGCCATTTTTTCCAGCACGCCGCGCAAGGGTTGTGCTGTGTTACGAATCATCTCGGCAGGAAGATTATCCGGCAAGCGATCCACGGGAAGCTCCGCTACGGCCTTAACCGGATTGCTGCGAGCAAAATTGACGAACTCCTCAAGACTCATGCGCGGGGACATAGACAGACACTCCGATGAGAAAGGTTGCTCGCGGGCAAGCGTGCGCGTATCAGTCCTGGATGCGTTGGAATACCAGACTGGCATTTGTTCCGCCAAAGCCGAAACTGTTGGAGAGAACAATATCGAGTTTGGCGTTGTCAATGCGCTCTTGGGCAATATTCACGCCTTTGGCGGCTGGATCGAGGGTTTCGATATTGGCGGAAGCCGCAATAAAGCCATGCTGCATCATCAACAACGAGTAGATCGCTTCATGCACGCCGGCCGCTCCGAGCGCATGACCGCTCAGCGACTTGGTTGAAGTCACCACGGGCATGTTTTCGCCGAACACCTGGCACATGGCTTCAAGCTCACGCATGTCGCCGACCGGGGTGCTGGTGCCGTGGGTATTGATGTAGTCAACAGGACGATCGAGCCCCTCCAGAGCCATTTTCATGCAGCGCACTGCACCCTCACCGGAGGGCTGCACCATGTCATAGCCATCCGAAGTTGCGCCATAACCGACCAGTTCAGCGTAGATGCGTGCACCGCGCGCCTGGGCGTGCTCCAAGGACTCCAGTACCACGACCCCGCCGCCGCCGGAGATGACGAAGCCATCGCGGAATTCGTCATAGGGGCGTGACGCGGTGGTTGGGGTGTCGTTGTACTTGGAGGACAGCGCACCCATGGCGTCGAACATGGCCGATTGTGTCCAGTGCAACTCTTCGCCGCCGCCCGCAAACATGACGTCCTGCTTGCCGAGCTGGATGAGCTCCATGGCGTTGCCAATGCAATGCGCCGAAGTCGCGCAAGCGGAGCTGATGGTGTAGTTCACGCCCTTGATGCCAAACGGAGTGGCCAGGCAGGCGGAAACAGTCGAACTCATGGTGCGTGTGACCATGTAGGGACCGACGCGCTTGACGCCCTTGCTGCGGGCGATTTCAGCGGTTTCCACGATGTTTGCGGTGGATGATCCGCCCGAGCCGACGATCAGCCCAGCACGTGGATTGGAAACCTGCTCCGGACTGAGACCGGAATCGGCGACGGCTTCAGCCATGGCGAGGTAGGTGTAGGCGGCGGCATCCCCCATAAAGCGGTAGAGCTTGCGGTCAATCCGTTCTTCCGGGTTGAGTTTAAGCGTACCGGCCACCTGCGAACGGAAGCCCATTTCGGCCATTTCGGGAACAAATTCAATACCTGACCGCCCATCCATCAGGCTTTGCAGGACTTCGCCCTGATTATTGCCCAGGCTGGAGACAATGCCCACTCCGGTTACGACGACGCGACGCATGTTCGTAAATCCTCAAAATCCACTGGTGGAAGTAAACAGACCGACGCGCAGATCGGTCGCATGATAAATCTCACGGCCATCAATCAGCATCACGGCATCCGCAATGCCCATGACCAACTTGCGGTTAATGGTGCGCTTCATGTGCACGTGATAAGTGATTTTGTGCGCATTCGGCAAAACCTGGCCGGAGAATTTGACATCACCGACGCCCAGCGCGCGGCCATGCCCCAGCCCCCCAACCCACCCCAGATAAAAGCCGACAAGCTGCCACATGGCATCCAGCCCCAGGCAGCCTGGCATGACCGGATCGCCTTCGAAATGGCACTGGAAAAACCACAGGTCGGGACGTATATCCATTTCCGCAATGATTTCACCCTTGCCGAAATTGCCCCCTTCTTCGCTGATAAGTTCGATGCGGTCAAACATCAACATCGGCGGCAGCGGAAGTTGGGCATTGCCCGCGCCGAACATTTCGCCGCGACCGCACTGGATAAGTTCTTCAAAGGTAAAGGCTGATTTTTTCATGGTTCTCACTGGGCATTGCGTCCTCATGCCTGAGGCGCGCCGCCTGTTTTTGGGCCAAAGGCTGCGTTGTAGGTTGAGGATGATATGACAAAAGGCGGGTCAAGGGCAGACTTGCCATAAGAACACCCGGATCACTCCGCTTCGTCAAAGCGGGCATTCACCAGGTTTTCCAACGCAGAGAGCGTTACGCGCCCGTCCTCACCCTTCACCTGAATATGCAGCGTGCTTCCCAAGGGCGCCGCAAGCATCATTAGACTCATGATGCTTTTGCCGTTGGCCTGGAGCGTGCCATGGCGCACCGTGACGTGACTCTGAAACCCGGCAGAGAGCGTGGCGAAGCGCGCAGCAGCGCGGGCATGCAGACCGCGCTTGTTGACGATGATGACCGAGGTTTCCAGTATTTCGCAGGTGTCGCTCATCCCTTTTTCTCCAGCTCGCTCGCATCCAGAATGCCGTCCCGTCCGCCGCTCAAGGCTTTGAGCGCCAGCTCATCCAGGGGAAGGTGCGCGTAATTCAACGTGCGCACCAGCATGGGCAGATTGATACCGGCGATCACATGCACCCTGGCGCGCTCAGCGACGTCCGAACCGTTTTCGTCACTCTTGGCTTGATCGCCCCTGAGCTGATCGCTTTTGGCAGACTCATGATTGGGCGCCGGACTTTCGCTCAGACGATGGGCGATATTGCTTGGCGTGGAGCCGTACATATCAGTCAACACCAGGACGCCCATGCCTTGCTGGATGTCACCCATCAGGCGACGGGCGCGCGTGAGCAAATGAACAGGATCATCGTCTTGCTTGACTTCAAGACTGCGCACTTGCGGACAGGATCGGTCAAGCATGTCTGTGGCTGTTTCCAGCAGCTGAAGGCCGATATTGTTGTGGGCGATAATGAGGATTCCGACACGCTTGGAGTTCAAGGCAATTCCCGATGACGTATGACAAGATTGGGGTAGTTTCCGCTCAGGCGTTCAGCCAAGCGATCGACCATAAAAACGGAGCGGTGCTGCCCGCCGGTGCAGCCCAGCGAGACGCTGAGAAACTGCCGCTGCTCGCGTTCGAACAGCGGCAGCCAGCCAAGCAGGAGCCCGCTCAACTGCTCAAGCAAAATCTGCGTTTCAGGCTGGCCAGATAAAAAATGAGCCACCTCGGGGTCGCGCCCGGTCTGCGGACGCAAATGGGCATGCCAGTGTGGGTTGGGCAAGCAGCGCATGTCGAAAATGAAGTCGCTGTCGCTCGGCGTACCGTGTTTGTAACCAAAGGATTGCAGCAACAGGCCGAGTTTTTCCTGGGGGTTATCCAGCAAGCGATTGCGTAGAAGCGCTCGCAGCTGGTGCAAATTGCTATGCGAGGTGTCAATCACCAGATCAGCCGCCTCGCGCAGTGGGGCAAGCAGACGCGCTTCGGTGGTCAGCGCTTCGTCCAGCGGCAAACCTTTACGCGTCAAGGGGTGCGGGCGACGAGTTTCACTGAAGCGCCGCAGTAACACAGCGGGTTCTGCGTACAAAAACAGCACATGAATATGCAGACTGGGCGTTGTTTGACGCAGACGGGTGAGCTGGCGGTGCAATTCATTCAATTCTTCCACGCCACCGCGGATATCAATGCCGATCGCCGCATATTCATTCGCGCGATCCGCAGGCTGCAAACGCGCTTCAACAAACGGCGTGAGCAGCGCAAGCGGCAGATTGTCCACGCAATCGTAGCCGGCATCTTCCAGCGTATGCAGCGCGATGGTTTTGCCTGAGCCCGACAGCCCGCTGACGATGACCAGTTTCACGTAAGCCCCATGCCGTTTGTGTGTCCCCAAGAGTGCGCCATGCTTCCGGGATTATACGCAGCTTTGCCGCAAGCCATAACAGGCCGCTGAAACAAGTATTTCAGCAGCCTGTTATGGCAGGACAAGGATGTCCCGCACGCAAATCATTCACGCACATGATTGATTCGTCGCTACCGAGTCCGAGCATGAACGCGAAGCTGGCGTAAGCCCACCGAACTTGGTAGGGCTAAAAACTCATGAATGAGTTTTTAGCCCCCTGAAAATCCCGCACAGCCGTTTCAATCAGCAAAGCGAGCATCGACGCGGACTGAGCGCGGAGCGTGAGCACAGGAACACTGACGTCAAAAATGCGTTCACAACGCCAATCGCCTTCAAGTCGCCGCAGGCTTGCTGTTTCCAGCGACGCATCGCTCTTGTCATGTTGGCTCAATTCAATCATCACATCCAGGCGGTGCTCCCGGAGCAGCCGATCCGCCCCCAACAGCTCGCGCACATTGATGACCCCCAGTCCGCGCACCTCCATTCGATCCTGAATGCTTGCGGGGCAGCGTCCAAGCAGGTAGCCCGCCTCATGGCGGGTGAAGAGCGGAGCGTCGTCTGCCACCAGCGCGTGACCACGATCAAGAAGAGCAAGCGCACAATGACTTTTGCCGATGCCGGGCTCACCGCGCAGCAGCACGCCGCATGGGGCGAAGTGCGCAGAACGGACGGCACCAACGGGCGGATCGATGACCAGCAGCACCCCATGCAGGCTGTGCTCCGCGCCCGACATCATTCTGTTCGAACCTCAATCAACTAGGCTGGGAGCAGAGTCTGGATCGATGGGGGATGGATCGCGGGGCTCCACAGGCGCGCTTTGCTCAGCAGACGGATCCGTGAGCTTGCGCGTCAATAGACTGAACGCAACGTCGGTACTTTCGGTAGCACGAATGGCGCTGCAAAATTCAGGGTCGCTGAAACGCCGCGCAAGCTGGCCTAGAATGGCCAAGTGGGTATCTTCATCGCCTTCGGGAACCAGAATGGCGAACACCATGCTGACCTCCTGACCATCCGGGCTATTGAAGTCCACTGGTTCATGCAGACGCAGGAAACAACCAACCGGCGCGCGCAGTTCATGCAGCTTGCCATGCGGAATGGCAACGCCGCGTCCCACCCCTGTGCTGCCCAAGCGTTCGCGCGCCAGCAGCACATCAAAAATCGCCCAGGCCTCCAGCCCTTCTTGCGCCGAGGCCAGCACCTGGCTGAGCACCTCAAGAACCCGTTTTTTACTCACGCACTCAGCGTGAAGTTTGACGCGCTCCAGCGTCAGGATGTCGGCAATCGTGAGCTGTTTCATAGCGTGATGTCCGTTGTGCTGAGGCTTTAGCCTGGGCGTTTACGTTCGTTGGAGGGAGGAATACCGAGGCTCTCGCGGTATTTGGCCAAGGTGCGGCGGGCAACATGAATGCCTTCCTCAGCGAGCATTTCGGCGATTTTATTGTCGCTGAACGGCTTTTGCGGGCTCTCGGCGGCGATAATGCGCTTGAGCATAGCGCGAATGGCGGTGGACGAAGCGTCATTACCATCCGAGGTTGCAAGATGGCTGGAGAAAAAGTAACGAAATTCCACCACGCCTTTGGGCGTGTGCATGTATTTATTGCTGGTAATGCGCGAGATAGTGGATTCGTGCAGCTCCAGCTCTTCCGCAATTTCGCGCAAAACCAGAGGACGCATGGCCGTTTCACCATGCTCAAAAAAGCCTTGCTGGCGACGCACGATGGCTTCAGCGACGGCAAACAGGGTGTCATGGCGACTGTGCACGCATTTGATGAACCAACGCGCATCATTGAGCGCGTTACGCATGTAGCTCATCTCATCCGAACGCTGACCGCGCTGAATATAACCAGCGTAGGTCTGGTTGATGCGCAACTTGGGCAGAATGGCGCTGTTCATTTCGGCGCGCCAGACTGTACCCACGCGACGCACGAACACATCGGGCACCACGTAATCCACCTCGGTGCTGCGCATGCGGTCGCCGGGGTGGGGGCTCAGGCTTTGCACAATCAGCAAGGCGTCCTTGAGTTGCGTTTCGTTGACGCCAAGCAGGCGGCGCAAGCGGGTATAATCGTGACTGCCCAGCAGATCAAGATGCGCGATAAGTTGTGCGGCATGATGATATGCCTCACGTTGCTCTGCTTGCGGTTCAATCTGGCTCAGCTGGATACGCAGGCTTTCTGACAGATCGCGCGCACCGACGCCGGGCGGATCGAAGGTCTGAACCAGGTGCAACATGGCCATAGCCTCGTCCAGCTCCAGATCGGGCAGGTCCTGCTGTTGCAATCCACGCACAATCTCGTCCAGCGAGTCATCCAAAAGGCCGTCCTCGTTGATCGATTCGATAATCGCCGTCGCAATCAGCTGGTCGCGGCTGGAAAGCGGGAACAGCAGCAGTTGCGAAAGCAAATGGTCGAGCAAATTGTCGCCGCCGCTGCTGCGACTGCCGATAAAGTCATAATCTTCGCTTTCGCTGTCGCCCTTGCTGAAGCTAGTGCTACCGTCGGCCTCGTAAATATCATCCCAGCGACTGTCAAGGGCGAGCTCATCGGGCATCGACTGGCTGGGCGCTTCAAGGTCAAGGGTTTGCTCCGTCTGCGCGCCGAGGCCTGCATGCTCTGAGCTTTCACCGCTTGCAAAATCGGAAGAACCCTGCGCCAGCGCCCCGTCGAGCGACTGATCCAAAGCCTGGTCGATCGTTTGGGGCGCTCGCGTCGTCTCAGAGCCTTCGTCCGCATAATCGTCGCCGATATCCTGGGTGTAGTTCTCGTCGATCTCCAACATGGGATTGCTTTCAATCGCATTCTGGATCTCGGCTTGCAGTTCAAGCGTGGAGAGTTGCAGCAAACGGATGGATTGCTGCAACTGCGGGGTCATCGCAAGGCTTTGACCCTGACGGAGTTCAAAACCAAGTTTCATAGTTGGGAATAGTATGTTCGCATGGTGCGCATTCTAGCCTGCATTGGCATTTTTTGTGCTTTGTCAGCGTCGCAAAAATTCATGGGGCACGTTGTGGAACAAACGATGAGCGGTTACCTTCTCGTCACCGCAAGCAGGCCGTTCAATGTTTTGCCGCCGCCCGGATAGAATACTGCATGATTCAGGCTGCAAGATTCAGGAGTCTTCACGCCAAAATGCACGTTGCGACATCCTGCTGCAAACAGGAGCGCCCTCCTCTCACAGACCAACAGACACCACAACCATGCCCTGGCGCCAAACCACCCTCACCACCCCTCGCCATCAGGCCGAAGCCCTCGAAGACACCCTGCTCGAACTCGGTGCGGTCTCGGTCACCATGCAGGACGCTGCCGATGCCCCCGTCCTCGAACCTCTGCCCGGCGAAACCCCGCTGTGGCCTGAGGTCAACGTGGTCGGCCTGTTTGAAGAGGACGCCGACACCAATCTGGTCGATGTACAACTTGCCGCACAGGATTATGTCCCCGGAGCGTGGACGTATATCGAGGATCAGGACTGGGAACGCGCCTGGATGGATCAATTTCACCCGCTGCAATTTGGTGCACGCCTATGGATCGTGCCGAGCTGGCTGAACGCGCCCGATCCGCAGGCGGTGAATATCCTGCTCGACCCAGGCATGGCCTTCGGCACCGGCACCCACGCGACCACGGCGCTGTGCATGGAATGGCTGGATCGCGCCGACATGCGCGACCAGCGTGTGCTCGACTACGGCTGCGGCTCCGGCATTCTAGCGATTGCCGCGCTCAAACTGGGCGCGAGCCTGGCTTGGGGCATCGACATTGACCCGCAAGCCCTCACCGCCACCCGCGACAATGCCGCACGCAATGGCATTGAAAGCGAGCGCCTGCCTACCGGCCTGCCCTCCGCGCTCCCGGCGGATGAAGTCTTCGACGTACTCCTGGCCAATATCCTCATGGGGCCGCTGATCGAGCTTGCACCCACGCTGACCCGCCATGTCAAGCCTGGCGGACGACTGGTGCTATCCGGCTTACTGGCCGAACAGACCGAGGGCGTGATGGAAGCCTATGCCGCTGACTTCACATTCGACCCGCCCGCGCTCAAGGATGGCTGGGCGCGATTAAATGCGCTGCGTCATGGCGGCTAAGAACCTGTGTACCATCATTCTGACTGGGTGAACATGTTCAGCCAACGCCCATCGGCGTCCCTGTCGGAAATCGTAAACAAGTTTTCAGCACGTACTCGGCATCACTTGCAACCAAAACGTCACCGGCCCGTCATTGGTCAGGCTGACCTGCATATTCGCGCCGAAAACCCCGCTGGCGACATGCGGGTACTGGCAGTTGGCGCGCACGCCCATGTACTCGAACAGCCAGCGCGCCACATCGGGCTTGGCGGCGGGTGAGAAGTCCGGGCGACTGCCATTGCGGGTGTCCGCCAGCAGGGTGAATTGCGGCACAAGAAGCAGGCCGCCCTGAATATCGCGCAGCGAGCGGTTCATCTTGCCTGCTTCGTCAGGAAACACGCGGTAGTCCAGCAGGCGATCCAGCAAATGCTCAGCCTCGGCTTCGGCATCGCCCTTTTCCACCCCGACCAGCACCAGCAGGCCGCGGCCAATTTCACCAACGACTTTTCCCTCAACTTCGACGCGGGCATTCGATACACGCTGTAGCAATCCAATCACGCCTTGGCCTCCAAAAAGTCAGCAAACTGTTCGGTGGCTCGCACCAGCGCATCCATAATGCCCGGCTCGGTGGCGGCATGAGCCGCATCCGGGATGATATTCAGCTTGGCCTGCGGCCAGGCTCGTGCAAGAGCAAACGCCTGCTCCAGCGGGCAGACCACATCGTAACGCCCGTGCACGATAATGCCCGGAATATCCGCCAACCGTCCCGCGTCACGGCAAAGTTGATCGGGTTCGAGAAAGGCGTGATTGACGAAATAATGGTTCTCGATGCGCGCCAGACTCAAGGCCACATGCGGGTCGCCGAAATAATCCGTGGTGGCGTGATCGGGCAGCAACGTCACCGTGCGCCCTTCCCACACCGCCCAGGCCTTGGCCGCCGCCATGCGCCGCAGTTCATCCGTGCCGGTCAGCACGCGATGGAAGGCGTGCAGCAAATCGCCGCGTTCATCCTTGGGAATCGGTGCGAGATAGTCTTGCCAGTAGTCCGGGAAAATCGCGTTCGCGCCGTCCTGATAAAACCAGTGAATATCGCGCGGGCGACACAGAAAAATACCGCGCAAGATCAAGCCACTCACCCGCTCGGGATGCGTTTCGGCATACGCCAACCCCAGCGTGCTGCCCCAGGAGCCGCCAAAGACCAACCATTGCGCAATACCCAGATGCTCACGGATGCGCTCGATGTCGGCTACAAGATGCCATGTCGTGTTGTCTTCCAGCGAAGCATGCGGCGTGGAGCGCCCGCAGCCGCGCTGGTCGAACAGCACGATACGGTAACGCGCAGGGTCAAAATAACGCCGATGATTTACCGTACACCCCGCCCCCCGCCCGCCATGTAAAAACAGCACCGGAATGCCGCGCGGGTTGCCGCATTCTTCGACATACAACGTATGCAGGTCACTTACCGGAAACTTGAAATGGTTATAGGGCGAAATGGGTGGGTAAAGCGTGCGCATGTTTAGAAGTCCTTCATGTCAATTTTGTTTAGAATACCCGCTTCAAGCAGCAAGTATCCCATGATTCAACCGATCCCCCGCTTACCCAAAAAGCTCATCAAAACCGCCATCCGCACCATGGCGCGTTACCGCATGATTAACGAAGGCGACCGTGTGTTGCTCGGCGTGTCCGGCGGCAAGGATTCGCTCACCCTGCTGCACATCCTGCGCCATGTGCAGAAACATGCGCCGTTTCGCTTTGAACTGGCGGCGATTACGATTGACCCGCAGGTGGACACCTTCTCGCCCGCCGCACTCAAGGATTACATGGACAGGCTCGGCGTGACCTATCACTATGTCGAAGCGCCGATTGTCGAACTGGCCAACGAGCACATGCGCGGTGATTCGTATTGCGCCTTTTGCGCACGCATGAAACGCGGGCTGATGTACAAAACCGCGCGCGAGCTGGGTTACAACGTACTCGCACTAGGTCAGCATCTGGATGATATTGCTGAAAGTTTTCTCATGTCGGCCTTTCACGGCGGCAAGCTCAACACCATGAAACTGCATTATCTAAACGATGCCGACGATGTGCGCATCATCCGCCCGCTGGGTTTTGTACGCGAACGCCAGTTGCGTGATTTTGCCGCCGAAGCCAAGTTGCCGGTGATTATCGAAAACTGCCCGGCCTGTTTTTCCAAGCCCACCGAACGCCAGCGGCTTAAACTGTTGCTAGCCGATGAAGAAAGCCAGCACGTCATGTTGTTCAAAAGCCTCAGCCAAGCCTTGCGCCCGATTATGGAAGATGGCCTGGAGCGCGCCATTGCAGCCATCCCGCCCGCCCGCGGCGCAGGGCGCAGAACCTGGAATGAGGAGGACAAGACGGCATGACCGAGCAGGGTGTGCGTCGAATTTTCGGGCTGGCGGGTCGCCTGCCTGTATCCGTAGCGCACGCACTTGGCGCAATAATTGGCTGGCTTGCCGCCACCTTTCCCAGCCGTATGCGTGAAGTCACCCGGCGCAATTTGGAACTCTGCTTCCCTCACCTCAGCCCGCCTGAGCGCCGCCGCTTGGAAAGGCAAAGTCTGATCGAAACCGGCAAGACGCTGTGCGAAGCGCCGATCTTCTGGCGCAAACCGCGTCAAACGGTGCTCGATCTGGTACGCGAAACGCCCGGCATTGCAGCCGTGCATCAGGCACACGCCGAAGGACGCGGCATCATCCTGCTTACCCCGCATTTCGGCGCATGGGAACTGGGCGGCCTGTACTGCTCCAGCCAATGGCCAATGACCATTCTCTACAAACCGCCCAAGCAGGTCGCGCTGGACGCACCGATCCGTGAAGGACGCGCACGTTTCGGCGCTGCGGTCGTCCCCACGGATAGCAGCGGTGTGCGCGCCCTGCTGCGCGGCCTGAAAAACGCCGAGGCCGTCGGCATCCTGCCCGATCAGGAGCCCACCGAGGGTGAAGGCGTGTTTGCACCCTTTCTCGGTCACGCGGCGCTGACCATGACCCTGCCCATGCGTCTGCTCGCCCGCACACGCGGCGAGCGCCAGGCGCGCGTCTTCCTCACCATCACCGAGCGCCTGCCGCACGCACGCGGCTTCCGCCAGCATTTCATGCCCGCCGAGGATGACATCTACAGCGACGACATGCAGATCGCCGCCGCTGCGCTCAATCGCGGCGTTGAAACCTGTCTGCGCGTCGCGCCGGAACAGTACCAGTGGAGTTACAAGCGTTTTAGACAACGCCCGGAGGGCTTGCCTGAGGTTTATTGAACGCGCTGTTGCACCCTATGGCGATAGCCATTTCGATCCTACTGTGCTTTCTCTTTTTTCAGTGCGTCACGTTCGCGCTCTAACTCTGCTCGTCTGGATGCTATCAATGTAAGCTGACTATCGTACTTACCATTGACTGCCTGCATTTGCGTGGACAAGCCTTGATCGCGTACGGCTCCAGCAAGATTATTGTTGGAGTACATCATGCTAACTCGTAGTGCGTTGATCTCTCTTTGCCGGGCGGCTTGGGTGTCATTCTCGGCTTGGTATGTGGCCGCTATTTGTCGCTCGATCTCATCAAGTCGAAATTGCTTCGACATCTTTTCGGTAGCTTCTTGTCGAGCTTGAATTTGCTCTTTCGCGTCGCTTGGTGGCTTTGAATACTGAGGACTCACCACTTTTGCATCAATTGCGCACGGAGACTGGCTGAACGTGGTTTTACCGTCGATAACACATTTGTATATTTCAGCATGAGCTGTAGAAGCCAAAACAACTAAAACCATGGGAATAAGGTAACGCATTAGCCCTGCCTCTCGATATAAAAATCCAATCAAGTGTAGTCCAAACGATCACAGATACGTTCAGCCTAATGAAACCCGCAACGCAACAACAAAGCCTCGGTCACGCCGCCCGAGGGTTGCGCCGCCTTGTCGCCTTGCAGCAGGCGCTCCAGATAGCGCGCAATCACATCAACCTCCAGATTAACCTGCACGCCCGGCAACCACGCCTGCGCGGTGGTCATTTTCACGGTGTGCGGCACCAGATTAAGCTCGAATTCGGCACCATCGACCTCATTCACCGTCAGACTGATGCCATCCACCGTGATCGAGCCCTTGGCGGCGACATAACGCGCCAGCTCATCCGGCGCACGCGCACGAAAACGCACCGAACGCGCATCCTCCCAGCGCGCCACGATTTCGCCCACACCATCCACATGCCCGCTGACCAGATGACCGCCCAAGGGCGTGGAAAGCGTCAACGCCTTTTCCAGATTGACTTCCGAGCCGGTGCGCAATGCCCCCAGGGAACTATGCGCCAGTGTCTCGCCCGACACATCCGCCGCATAACTGGTGGCCGTCAGCTCGACCGCCGTCAGACACACGCCCTGCGTGGCGATGCTGTCGCCAAGCTGCACCCCATGCAAAAAGCTTGCATCGGTTGCAATCACCAGACGACGGTCACCACCGGTATCGCGCATGGTCTGCACGCGACCGACGGCCTGAATAATGCCTGTAAACATATGCGCTCCTCTTGTTGACCATGAACATCGCCACAATATAAAGCAAGCAGCGCCAGACTACTTCCTCTAAAATTCGCCTATTCCATTTTTCAACGAGACAAAATCATGCGCCAACAAACCTACCCTGGCTACAACAACGACCAATGGGGCGGCTTTACCGAAATTGGCCGCATTATCCGCGATGCCAAGGTGTTCGGCCTCATCCCTGATGATGAACAATGCAAGGACTGGCCGCGCCACAAGCTGGAAAAACTTTGGGAAGATGTCACCGCCAAATGGGACGAATTCAGCGCCATGCCCGGCAACCTGCCGCCCGAACTGCGCGAAAAGCACGCAGGCATCCACGCTGAAGCCCTCGAAAAAGCCAAGAGCATGGGTTGGACACCGGAAGAATGGCTTACCGCCAGCGATTTCGACGGCTGGATCAAGGAAGAGGATTTGGACGCCGTGATACCGCCCGAATGGCTGGAGCAAGCAGACCGACATCGCTAACAAATTCATCTGCAAAAAAAATCGCCCTATCACGGGCGATTCGATCAAAAGCTTCAGGCGGTCAAACCGTCATTCGGGGTACACAGCCTCGCCTTCAGCGTCGTAGAGTTTCAGCCCATTCTTTTCGGCGGCCGCAATCAAAGCCGTCAAGAAGGTCTCATCAGCAAGATCCTCACTTACAACAAGCTCCTTCACCTCGCCATAAGAAGCTTCAGGGTCAAGCCCCTCTTCCCACACGCACTCATCACCATCCAGATCGTCTTCCGAAAAATCCGGGTAAATCTGCGTAATGTCATCAACAAATGCACTGAACTTGCCGCTGATTGATGGCGAAAAGTCGCGTTGCTGTTCGATGAAGTCTTCCGCGTCATCAGCATTAAAAACGTCTGGTGCATCAATCAAGTGAAGGATAAAAGCCATACCAATCCCCCATGCTGCCAAAAATGGATCAAGCGACGATTTATGCGTTCAAAACCCGCATCCGTCCCGTCGACATAATTATTGATACAACCCATTGAGACTATGCACAAGCAGCGTTTCACAGCATGTGGCGCGCGGACAAACACCCCTTGGCTTCATCCGGCTACTTGGTCAGCGCCGCAAACAACTGCGGCAGCTTTTCCGGCAAACGCTGCACGTTATCAATCACCGTAAAATGACGCTCGCCAAAAATACGCGAGACGTAGGCATCGGCATGTGGATCGAGAGTGATGCAATACGTCGAGATGCCATCGCGCTTCAGCTCGTCCACCGCGTTCTTGGCGTCAAAACGCAAGTGTTGCGGATCGTCCACGTCCACATCCGCCGGTTCGCCGTCAGTAATCACCAGCATCAGTTTTTTCAGCGCCTGCTGCTTGTTCAGATGCCGCCCGGCGTGACGCAGCGCTGCGCCCATGCGGGTTGAAAGCTGGCCGCTCATGCCCGCGAGGCGTGACTGGGCGTTCTCGTCCCACGCCTCGAAGTAGTCCTTGAAGCGGTAGTACTGCACATCGTGTCGACTGTCGGAGGCGAAGCCATGCACTGCAAAGCGGTCGCCAATGCCGTCAATCGCCCACGCCAGCAAGGTGGTCGCTTCCTTGGTCAGTTGCAGCACGCTTTTGTCCGAGCCACGCACCATGTCATTGGTCGATTGCGACAAATCCATCAGTACCATCACCGCCACGTCGCGCTGTTTCTGGATACGGCGCAGATGCACGCGATCATCCGGCGTGATGCCCATGCGGTAGTCCACCATCGAACGGATGGCTGCATCCAGATCCAGATCGTCACCCTCGGACTGCTTGCGTTCGATCACCAGACCACGCGGCTGCATCATGTCGATGATGTGGCGCAGGCGGGCGGCGACGCCCTTGTGCTCGCGCAGGATGCGGTCGATCTCGTCCCGGTCGCCGCGCGGCAGGCGGCGTTCGTACACCGTGGTCCAGTCGGGGCGGTGGACCTGCACCTGGTAGTCCCACTCGTGGTAGTGGAACGGGCCGAGGATCGGTTCCTTGCCTTCCATCTGGTTGTAGCTGACGCCCTCGTCTTCATAGGGGAACAGCTCGGTGGACAGCACCAGAATCTCGCCGTCGTCTTCCATGTCGCCGGTCATTTCGGAGTCGATGGCATCAACGAATTCCATCAGACCCACATGGCGGCGCTGGGCGCGCTGGCTGGCCGGGGTGTAGTCCTTGCCGCTGCCTTCCCAGTCGAGCTCGGCGAATTCCCAGATGAAGCGGTTGTCGTCGCGGTAGACGACGGGCAGGCCGGCCATGGTGGCGGACGAGACGCGCGCCGGGATGGCCTGCATGGCCTGGCCGCAGTAGGTCACGCCCAGGTCCCAGGCGAGCTGGTTGTCGTCCGGGCGCTTGGCCATTTCCTCGTGAAAGCGCGCAATCCACTGACGGCGACGCGGTTCAACCGGGTCGTAATCCGGGTCGAGCAGGCCGCGCGACAGACAGAGCAGATCGTGCACAAACTCATCCACGCCCGGCGGGTAGGCCGCCGCATCCATGATTGGATGCAGCGACATCCACAGCTGACGCAGGCCGGGAAATTCGCGGATGGCGCGCGCTTCCACCCGCGCATCCTCGAACACGGCGACCACCAGGCGCTGGAGCTGGTTCAGGTTATCGGCCTGAATCGCCGCCGAGGTATAGACGATATGCGCCGCGGCGTGCGCCCCGGCAGCGCGATAAACCTCCATGCCGGCACGACCTTCGTAGTCGTCGTAGGCATCGGGCACGAAGATCGCGCCTTTTTCGATGTAGGGCTTGTAACCTTCTTTCGACTCGTAATCGCCTGCCGTGGGGCGCAGGTAGAACTCGCGGTTCCAGAAGGCGCGCAGATACATCTGCAATTTGCGTTGCGCGTCGATAAACAGGATGCCGCGCCGCTCACGTTGCAGCACGCTCATCGCGTCCGACGACTCCAGCGAAAAATAGGCGATCTGGCCGTTGAAATCGCGCCGATAGGTTTCCGCGCCATACATCACCCAACGGCGCAGGCCGCCGAGGGTCAGCTTGGTGAGCAATTCGTCGATATGGTCGAGCATGGGGCGCAAACCGCGCGGCGCCAGCGCCACCATGCGTTCGATCAGATTCAGATAACCCTTGTACACCGCAATGTCACCCAGGCGACGCGCGGCGGTGGGCAGACTGGCAAACAGCAGAGCCAGCACCGCGCCCGAGGTTTGCGAGGAAAGCTTGAGCACGCTGTACACGGTTTCGCCCACGGCATCCTCACCGATCTCGCGCACCACTTCGGGCATTTCTTCGAGGTATGAAATCATCACATCCTCGCCCTTGCCCGAATTGCACAGGGCGCTGACCCCGTCGAGATAGGTTTTCAACCCGTTGGGCGACATCACGCGCTGCGCTTCGGCAAAGCTGCCCTCCAGCGTATCGCGCACACGCGACGACTTCTGCGCGCAGACCAGATTGGCAATGAATTCATTAAGGTCGATGGACATGGTCGCATCCTCCGGCTATGGCTCCTCATCCCTGGATGGCGAATACGTGGGGAGAGAGGGTGTAGGAGCGGCGCCCTCGCCGCGAAAAGTGTCACAACAAGCACCGAATCGGCGCGAGACGCGCCTCCTAGGCCTCTCCCTTCTCTCCCGGTCAAGAGAGCGGGGGAGAGGAAGCATGAACCTCAGTTAAAAAACGTATGAATCGTGGCGTCCAGCGTGTCGCGGATGTCGGCATCGTCGGTAATCGGACTGACCATGGCCATGCGGCAGGCCGCGCGTGATTCCACGCCCTTGACGATCATCTTGGCAGCGTAAATGCACAGACGGGTTGAAATTCCCTCGTCCAGACCATGCCCTTTGAGATTGCGTGCACGCTGGGCAATCTGCACCAGCTTTTCGGCAGTGGCGGCATCCACGCCGCTTTCCTTGGCGATAACCTTGGCTTCGACTTCGGCACGCGGGTAATCAAAATCCAGCCCAGCGAAACGCTGCTTGGTGGACTGCTTCAGATCCTTCATCAGATTCTGGTAGCCGGGGTTGTAGGAAATGACCAGCTGGAAGTCCGGGTGCGCCTCGATCAGCTCGCCCTTCTTGTCCAGCGGCAGGGTGCGGCGGTGATCGGTCAGCGGGTGAATCACCACCGTGGTGTCCTGACGCGCTTCAACGATTTCATCCAGGTAGCAGATGGCGCCGAGGCGCGCGGCGGTGGTCAGCGGGCCGTCCTGCCAGCGCGTGCCGTCCTTGTCGAGCAGCCAACGCCCCACCAGGTCGGCGGCAGTCATGTCTTCGTTACAGGCCACGGTAATCAGCGGCTTGCCCAGACGATGCGCCATGTGCTCGACAAAACGCGATTTACCGCAGCCGGTCGGGCCCTTGAGCATCACGGGCAGACGGTTTTCATACGCCGCCTCATACAGGGCGACTTCGTCCGCCTGCGGCTCGTAGTAAGGTTCCTTGGTCAGACGGTATTGGGCGAGCAAATCGGTCATGGTCGTCTCCTCATGCTAAATCAAATGGACTCTTCGGTTGGACATATGCACTGCCGGATAAGCATGTACAGGCCTCAAAACGCCTATCCGGAAGTACAAAAAAGCCCCGGTCATGGCTGCCGGGGCTTTCATCAGCCCTCTGCACAGGGAGGGCTCAACAGCTCACGGCAGCAACTTACTTGGTGTTGCCGCGGTAAATCACCATGGACGCGCCCTGGGATTGTGAGAAGTTGTTGTAGCCGATCAGGCGCACATGATTGCCCGGGTTGGCTTCGTGACAGGCTTTGCACTCGGCGAGGATGGTGTCAACGTCGGTCTCGCCGAACATCGGCAGCTTCCACATGTACCAGTAGTTGTCCATCAGGTACTGCGGCTCGGTATGCTCAACCGCCGGGTTCCAGCCCTTGGAAACGATGTACTCGACCTGCTTGCGGATGTCCGCGTCAGTCATGGCCGGCAGGTAAGAGAAGGTCTCGAACTTGCGGCTGGCCGGGTCAGAAACGCGGCTCTTGTAGTCTTGAACTTGGCTCATTTTTTCACCTCAGTTATGCAGTGGCGGTCTGGCGGGTCGCAACCCGCCCTTCCCAAATTACTTGTGTGCGACGTCGAGCTTGTCAACGGTGTCGAACTCGAAGCGGATTTCTTTCCAGGTTTCGAGCGCGATCTTCAGTTCCGGGCTGTGCTCGGCGGCGGCACGCAGAATGTTGCCGCCTTCTTTTTCCAGCTCAGCGCCTTCATTGCGCGCCTTGACGCAGGCTTCCAGCGCAACGCGGTTGGCGCAGGCGCCGGCCGCGTTGCCCCAGGGGTGACCCAGGGTGCCGCCGCCGAATTGCAGAACCGAATCATCACCGAAGATGTTGACCAGCGCCGGCATGTGCCACACATGGATACCACCGGATGCAACGGGGATCATGCCCGGCATGTAGGCGAAGTCCTGATCGAAGAAGATACCGCGGCTGCGGTCTTCCTTGACGAACTCTTCGCGCATGATGTCGATCCAGCCCAGGGTCGCAGTGCGGTCGCCTTCCAGCTTGCCGACCACGGTGCCGGAGTGCAGGTGGTCGCCGCCCATCAGACGCAGAATCTTGGCCAGCACGCGGAAGTGGATACCGTGGTGCGGGTTACGGTCGATCACGCCGTGCATGGCGCGGTGAACGTGCAACAGGATGCCGTTCTCTTTGCAGAAACGGGAGATCGAGGTGTGCGCCGCGAAGCCTGCGGTGATGTAGTCGGTCATGATGATCGGGGTGCCGATCTCTTTCGCGTACTCGGCACGCTTGATCATTTCCTCGGCGGTGGCCGCGGTCACGTTCAGGTAGTGACCCTTGCGCTCGCCGGTTTCACGCTCGGCCTTCTCGATGGCTTCCTGGCAGAAGTCAAAACGCTGCTTCCAGTTCATGAACGGCTGGCTGTTAACGTTTTCGTCATCCTTGGTGAAGTCCAGACCGCCGCGCAGGGCTTCATACACTGCACGACCGTAGTTCTTCGCCGACAGACCCAGCTTCGGCTTGATGGTGCAACCCAGCAGCGGACGGCCATACTTGTTCATGATGTCGCGCTCAACCTGGATGCCGTGGGGCGGGCCGTCGCAAGTCGTCAGATAGGCAACCGGGAAGCGGATGTCTTCCAGGCGGATGGAGCGCAGCGCCTTGAAGCCGAACACGTTACCCACCAGGGAGGTGAATACGTTCACAATGGAGCCTGGCTCGAACAGGTCGATCGGATAGGCGATGAAGGCGTAGAACTCGGCATCAGAGCCTGGTACGTCTTCAATGCGATAGGCGCGCCCCTTGTAGTAGCTCAGGTCAGTCAAAAGGTCGGTCCACACCGTGGTCCAGGTGCCGGTGGACGATTCTGCGGCAACCGCAGCCGCCACTTCTTCGCGGTCAATGCCTGGTTGTGGTGTCACCTTGAAGCACGCGAGGATATCGGTGTCTTTCGGGGTGTAATTCGGTTCCCAGTAGGTGGCGCGATACTCTTTTACGCCAGCCTGATACGTCTTCGCCATGAAAAATCCTCCTGTCGGATGGAAAGGCCCATTGTTGCTTTCTGATAACTCACTACATTTGCCTTGAAAAACCAAAACAAACATATTGAGACGTCGGTTCCCACTCATTGACCCTTTGAGTCATGCGTTTGAACTGGGGTTATCTTTGTTCAGAATAGCCAATAAGAGAACTCAGACTTTTTGATTGCTACGATAAGAACGAACTTATACAACAGGACAAACCATTGAAAAACCTAACTTTTCGTCAACTCAAAGTCTTCGAGACCGTCGCTCGACACCTGAATTACACCAAAGCGGCGCAGGAATTACATCTCACGCAGCCCGCCGTATCGATGCAGATCAAGCAACTGGAAGACGTCATCGGACTGCCCCTGTTCGAGCAAATGGGGCGCCAGACCTTCATGACCGACGCCGGGCGCGAACTGCACCGCTACAGCCGCGCCATCAGCCATATCTTTGCCGAAATGGATGATGTGTTTAGCGCGCTCAAAGGCGTCGAACGCGGCTCGCTGGCGATTTCCGTCGCCACCACGGCCAGCTATTTCGCTACCCGCCTGCTGGCTGAATTCACGCGCATCTATCCGCACATCCAGATCAGCCTGGATGTCACCAACCGCGAAACCCTGCTGGGACAACTGGAAAGCAATGACCGCGACCTGGTCATTATGGGCAGCCCGCCGCCGGACATGGAGCTTGAAGCTGAAGCCTTTATGGACAACCCTCTGGTCGTGCTGGCACCGTTCAACCATCCGCTGACCAAGCGCAAACACATTCCACTGGCGGAGATGATCGGAGAAAGCTTCGTGGTACGCGAGGAAGGCTCCGGCACGCGCAGCTCCATCGAACGCTTTTTTGACGCGCACAAGATCAAATTCACCACGGGCATGGAGCTAGGCAGCAACGAAGCCATCAAACAGGCTGTGGTCGCGGGATTAGGGCTGGGGATCGCGTCCCTGCACACCCTGGAAATGGAGCTTGAAACCAAGCGTCTGGCCGTACTGGATATCGAAGGCTTTCCGATCGTGCGCCACTGGTACGTCGTGCACCGCAAGGGCAAGCGCCTCTCGCCGGTCGCGCAGGCGTTCAAGGATTATGTGTTGCGGGAAAAGCCGCAACACAATCAAGCGACGCCTTGATACACGCCTGAAAACTCAACCGAAGGCAACCGCGCAAAGAGAGCGCCCGACACTCCGCAAAAAAAACCGCATTACTGCGGTTTTTTTGCCTGAAGCCCGAGAATGCCATTCCTAAAATGGAATATCGTCTTCCTCAAACCCGCCGCCCCAGCTAGAGTCCTGCTGTGCAGGCGGCTGCGGGCGCGATTCCTGCTGCGGACGTGAGGCCGGGGCGGCACGCGGGGCGCTGCGTTGCGGTTCGTCGAAACTGCTGTCCGATGAGCCACTGCCGCTGGGACGACCGCCGAGCATCTGCATGTCGCTGGCGACGATTTCGGTGGTGTATTGATCGACCCCGTCCTTGTTCTGCCACTTGCGGGTGCGCAACGCACCTTCGATATAGACCTGCTGGCCTTTGCGCAGGTATTCGGCGCCGATTTCAGCCAGTTTGTTGAACAGCACCACGCGATGCCATTCGGTTTGCTCCTTTTTCTCGCCAGTCTGCTTGTCCTTCCATGACTCCGAGGTGGCCAGGTTCAAATTGGTGACCGCGCCGCCGCTGGGCATGTAGCGGGTTTCCGGGTCGCGTCCCAGGGTGCCGACCAAAATCACTTTATTGATACCACGCGCCATACTTCTTTCCTCTTGATTCGTGTCAGCTTGCAACAAACAGCAAGCCGATAGCCGTTGATGCGCGGTATATTACCCCACTTCAGCTTGATGCAGACGAACGCCCCATGAGCTCCAGTTTTATCCGCATACGCGGCGCACGCACCCATAATCTCAAAAACATCGACCTGGATATTCCACGCGAAAAACTGATTGTTTTCACTGGCTTATCTGGCTCTGGCAAGTCGTCGCTGGCCTTCGACACGATTTTTGCCGAGGGTCAGCGCCGCTATGTCGAGTCACTTTCGGCCTATGCGCGCCAGTTTTTGTCGATGATGGACAAGCCGGATGTGGACTTGATCGAAGGTTTGTCGCCCGCGATTGCCATTGAGCAAAAAACCACCTCGCACAATCCGCGCTCGACTGTGGGCACGGTGACGGAAATTTACGACTACTTGCGCCTGTTGTTTGCGCGCGCCGGTACGCCGCATTGCCCGGAGCACGATCTGCCGCTGGAGGCAGATCGGAAGAGCGTCGTGTAGGGAAAGAGTGTAGATCTCGGTGG